>JAZLJW010000047.1:0-102676 GCA_045597345.1 Treponemataceae bacterium | reverse complement strand
AATCAGTCCTTAAAATCAGCCTAGTTAAAGTGTCCAATTTCTGGGGTGCACTTCAGTAGCCGCCTTTTTTTGTTTGTCTTTATCCGTTACAGCGCAACCCTCTTCCCAATAGAAGCGGTAAAACTGCTGGAAATCTTGCCGCTAAAAGTATAGCCGCCCCATGCCGACACCCCAAATACCCAGGAACGGACAATGATATCCGAACGTACCCCAGCGCCAACGGTAAGTGGAGCACCGTGAGTTGCTGGAATACTCAATATATTGATGTCATAGAATCCGACAATTCCATATCCTTCCAGAACAACAAAACGACCAAGGTGCTTTGCCACACCAAGACGGAACAGCACATCCATATAAATGGGAAGTACCGCACTCGAACCGGCAGACTGACTTTCATAACCTGAACCTCCCTGTATTCCAAATACAACTGGTCCGGCAATTGGTCTGCTGGTAGAAAATCCTGCATGAATATACTTGTCATGAGAAATACCACCATAAAACTGCACAAATGATTCAATTTCAACCGGTTCATCAATAAACTCGGCAGTATTATCAGCTGATTCAGCTGCTGCATCAGCTACAGCAACAGCGTTTTCGTCTGTTACCGGTTCGGTTACTGGTTTCACCGGTACTTGTTCTGCCGAACGTTCTTGTTCCACAGCTGGAATCTCTTGTTCTGGTGCTGATTTTAGAGCTGTAGCTGGTTGTGCAACTGGAGATTCGGTTACTGGTTCAACCGGTTTTGCGGCAACTGGAGCAGCAGGTGTAACAGGAGCCGTAACTGGTAAAACCGTTTCTGAAATAACTGATGCCGCATAGGGTTCTTGTACAGTGACAGGCAGTTCAGCAACAAAAGAAGACTCTGCAGTGGGCTTTTCAACCGTCTGTACAGTCTCAATAACGTCCAGCACGTCATTTCTGGTTCTTTGCGGCAGTACAAATGCTATTTGTTCATCCACGGAAATCCGATACAGGGAACTCTGCGTATCAGAGCCTGAACGTAAAGCTATCGCTGTTACTGCAATGTACGCTTTCTGATTTACCAGTAATGTAACAAATTCTACCGGTAATCCGCTGAATACATATCGGTTTCCTGAAACTTGCGGTGCACCAATAAACAACACGGTGCCATCTTCAAATATAATGGAAAACTGCAGGATACAAGCTCCTGCTGCCTTACTGAACCAGGAAGGGACCCCGTTATACACACACGCTTCCTGAACTTTGGTCTCCCTGCCAAGAACGCTCCATGCCGGCCATCTTGATCCTGCAGGAAGTCCCTTTTCAACTGCCGCCATTATTTCTTCATACCGGTCTGACCATACCCGTTCATATTCAATAACGTATTCAACCGTTCGTTCTTTGGGATCATTCTTTTGAATTCCCTGTGCTGTTACAACAAAACTTGCGGGGAAATGAGTGCTCCAGTATCGTTCTGCATCTACCTGAAGATTTTTCCATACCTGCTGATCGCCAGATTCAACTCTCCGCAATAACTCCTGATACCGCTGTCTGGCTTCATCTGCATTATCAACCGGGCTGTTAACACAGTCATACCATGCATTCAGTGCATGGAACCATTGGCCAGTAGCCTCATACTGTTGCGCTGAAGCAAAAAAATTTTCGTATTGAGCTGTATATACACTCTGCTGCCCAAATACCGCACTGGCGCCTATACCCAAAAGGACAGTCAGAATAACAATTTTTCTATTCATAGTTCTACTATATCACATCCGTGTAAACCACTCAAAACGCTTGCGTCGCCCTGATTCAGGCAGTATTCTGAAGTATATGAACAGTACTAAATCCGTCTTTTTATTGTGTTTCCTGGCACTTTTACTATTTTTTGTTTCATGTAAAAAAGAGAGCCCTGTAGTTACCGTAACCACTTCACCTGTTTTTGAAACCATTACTCCGGTTCAGCCGGAAACACACCGCTGGTATTACTTTACAAAAGACGGATTTGCAGAAACTTCATTACCAGCCGTCTCACCTGACTATCCATTACGTCCCTGGACTCAAGCTCCCCGTATAAGCGGTACGCTTACCGGCACAGATACCGGCTATCTTCTGGTAAACAGACGGGGTCTTATTACACTTTCAGCAACAGACGACCCGGAATTAATTCCTGATTTCCGGCTCTTTTCCGGGGTAACCGCCGATTCTCTGGTAGCATCCGGGAATAATCCAGCTTTTAAACTGTATGTAAATTCATTATTTCCGGAAAAAGTAGATTCTTCGATAGCAGTATCAGATTCGTTACCAGTTATGGTTCAGTACAATGCGGAAACAAATCTGTATTACCCGCTGTTACATAAAAGTGATATGCATCTTGAACCATCTGCACAGGTTACAGCCATGACTGCAGATGATGATTTCTGGTATTTTTGCGCAAAGGATACGGATGACCAGAAGACGACGTTTACTTACCTTGCTGTACCGACAGGAGTATACCTGCAATCCGGCGATATACGGCGAATTACGGAAGCTGAATTTCGGTCAGTATATGCACAACAGCCCGTTACAGCCCTGTCAGACCGCTACAAGCAACTGTTACGTGCCGTACCGGAATCGATATCATTTACGCTTTCTGCAAGCGATTACAGCCAATCCTCGAGGGCCGTCACACCGGTACAGTATTTCCGGAACTCCTCAGACGATCCGGATATTCTTCATGCCACAGCCCAAACAGGGCCATCATGGACTATGATTGTTTTTTCTGACGGGACCTGTTATTTTGCGGGATCACTCCCCAAGTTACATATCGTAAACAATGGTCAGCCGGTATATTTCCGTTTACCTGCATTACCTGCCGGCATGGAATACACCGATTTTGCCCTCTGTGGAAGCAAGCTGTATATCGGTTGGGAAGAAGTTGATTTCTACAACACCGGTAAAGCTGGCTTCCTTGAAGTGCTTCTTGAGAAAGTATTGTACTGAACTCAGGCTTTAAATCCGTTCAGACCAGTAAAATCAAGAGTTGCAAAGTAGTCATCAATTGTTTCACTGCGACGGATCTGTACCACACTGCCATCTTCACGCAGCAGTAACTCGCCGCAGCGCAGTTTGGCGTTGTAGTTAAACCCCATGGCTCGACCATGTGCCCCTGCATCATGAATTACGACGTAATCACCACGTTCAATTTCCGGCAAAGGACGCTGAACGGCAAATTTGTCGCAGTTTTCACACAGTGATCCAACGACATCGTATACGTGAGCATCTGCGCCGGGAAGAATTGCCCCTGTTTCACTGTCAATAACGTCTTCTTTGCCAGGAACTGATACATGGTGGTAGGCACCGTACATACCCGGACGCATTAAATCTGACATACAACTGTTTACACCGATGTAATCACGATAAATGTGCTTTTCATGAATGGCAGTAGTTACCAGCCAGCCATAAGGACCGGTAATGACACGGCTGCATTCCATGTGAAAGCCAACACCGTCTTTTTCAAAACAGCCGAATTTGTCTGGATTCTCTTTAGCAGCGCCCAGAATTATCTGGTCATATACTTCACGGGTTTTCTGTGCTACATATTCTAAATCAACGGCTTTCTGTCCCGGCTTATAGGGAATACCAATACCGCCACCGATATTAATGAATTCGATCTGGATATCAATTTTTTCTTTCAGTTCAATAACCAGTTCATACAGAATACGGGCAGTTTCTACAAAGTAGTCTGGATCCAGCTCATTGCTGGCAACCATGGTATGCAGGGCAAACCGGGTTGCACCAAGTTCACGTGCCTGTACATAGGCATCAAACAGCTGTTCGCGGGTAAGTCCATATTTTGCTTCTTCAGGCTTACCGATAATACCGTTTCCTTCTTTCAAAGGACCTGGATTATAGCGGAAACTGATAAGTTCCGGAAAACCACCAATGGAATCCTTAAGAAACTGCACATGAGTAATATCATCAAGATTGATGACAGCGCCCTTCAGGTTGGCGTAAATATATTCCTGCTCAGGAGTTTCATTGCTGGTAAACATGATATCTTCACCAAGAATGCCGGCACGTTCACAGAGAATGATTTCCGGCAGACTTGAACAGTCACCACCAAAACCTTCGGCAGCAAGGATTTTCAGAATATAGGGATTAGGACATCCTTTTACTGCAAAATGTTCCTTGAAATCAGGCAGTACGCTGAAGGCTTCTGTCAGGCGACGGGCATTTTCCCTGATTGCTTTTTCATCATACAGGTAAAAAGGTGTTTTGAACTGGGTAGAAACATCATCCAACTGTTCTTTTGATAACGGAAAAGTTTTTTTCATACGGTGTATCCTTAATTTAAAGTTTTTCATCATCAAAGATACAGCAGTCTATGAAACTGGTATTCTGATGACCGGATTAATCAACTACTTCAAGATCTTCAATTTCTTCAAGATCTGCCACATCTGAATCCACTGGAATTAAAGAATCATAAGAATGGCGCTCAATGCGATGAAGTGGAACATCTGACGAAGATTCGGTTTTTACCATCTGATAGAATTCAGTCTGAGGAACAGGTTTGGAGAAGAAATATCCCTGCAGGTAGTCAACTCCAAGTTCAGTCAGTATATCAACCATTTCCTGATTTTCAACACCTTCTGCAACAATTTTCAGATTCAGTTTCTTCAGCATATCTACTGTACTGGTCAGCATGATATATGCCTTTTTATCTTTCATGGCATTCCATACAATGTCTTTGTCAATTTTTATCATACTGAACGGCAGATGAATCATATAATTGATTCCTGCATAACCGCTACCGTAATCATCCAGACTGAAACTGAATCCTGATTCAATGAGTCGCTTCATGTTTATACGAAGCATTTCCGGTGTATGAGCTGCAGCAGTTTCCGTAATTTCAAGATTAATCTGAGATGGAGAAAGCATATACAATTCAACAGTATCAGCCAGATCATCTGCCAGCTGGGTCTGCATACACTGTGCAACCGAAAGGTTAACATCAATCATGTGAACTTTACCCAACGACATGCGGTACGTACTGAGGAAACGACAGACTTCTTCAAAAACGAACTGCCCCAGACGAAGAACGCTGCCATCCTGTTCAGCCATAGGAATAAAGATTTCCGGAGAAATGAACTGTCCATTTTCATCTCGCATGCGGATTAACGCTTCTGCACCAATAATGCATTTTTCTTCGGTTGACCACAATGGCTGATAATAAACTTCTACCCTGTTTTCTGAAATTGCAGTTTTAATCAGCTGCTGAATATGCGTCTTTTCTTTCTGGGTTTTAATATCAATCTGGTTTGCATACAAAAACCGCTCTGAATTGTGCTGGAGAACCGGCTCGATTGAGTTAATGACATCAATGAGAACTTCCGGGTCTTCTGCATCAATGGGACACTCAATAACACACTGATGAACGTTGAGACGTAATTCAAGGTAATTATTTTTCCAATTCTGAAGGAAACGGTTCTCAATTAAGTCACAGTGACGGATGATGCGGTCCTGATTTGTTTCACGGACAGCTATGGCAAATAACCCTTTTTCAAGATAAAAGAAGTCTGCATTAGGAACTATTCCTTTAAGGAATACACCAATATCCCGGAGAATATCTTCAATACCTTTTCCGCCAAAGGTACGTGAGAAAAATTCAATATCGTCTATGGAAACAAGAATAACCGAAAAACTGCTTCCCCGTTCAAAGCACCGGGAAGTAATGCTTGCAAACGACTTCCGGTTATACAGAAATGAGACAGGATCAATGTAGTCAGCAGGATTCTGCAATGAAGTAAAGATAAGGAGCAGTGAAACGGCAATTCCAGCGTGCTGCACAAGAAGACGGGGAAACAGCATCTGCAGGACAACCATAACCGATGTCAGAAATACAAAGGAAAGTGTCAGATAGAAACGTCTTTTACCGATTTTGGAAATACCCCGTACAAGACAGAAGGTTCCAAAAAGAATGTAATACAGAAGAATAAGGTACAGGACTATAACACCCGGTCCACGGATATACTCACGATTTTCATTGATGGTAAAAACCCATCCGGTCCAGGGAGTAACAATGGTACTTATAAGAGTTATGGTATAAGGCAGATAAAAATGAATTCTGAATACTGTTGACCGCATGACTTCGGGAGGTCGTGTGATGAACACCGTGTACCGGGCCCATGCAACCGGTACCAGACAGACAAATAAATAGTAGATTTCGTTGATTGTCCAGAATGTGGTTGCAGAAAAGGCATAGGAACTATTTGCCATAAGAGCAAATGCCAAGTCTGTGATACACGAGAAAATAGTAGCAACAGTAAGGTACTGAAATGCCCTGTTTGTTATATCTATAACTTTCCACTGTGCCTTATTTGAAATAAAAACAAAAAGAAGAAGAAACAAAGCACAGATGTCATATTGAACTACATACATACCATTTTAATACTACTGTACTTTTTGCAATGACGCAAAAAAAAGTTATACATAAAAAAAAGACTGTCTAAAAATGCTAGACAGTCTCATTTTTTTGCTAATTTTTATTCTAAGCCAAGAACTTCCTTGCGGTATTTGGTACCAAGTTCAGTAAGTTTGAACTTTTGGATCTTACCAGAAGCTGTCATAGGGAAGGTATCAAGGAACATAATGAGCTGCGGCCATTTGTACTTAGAAATCTTTCCACGGCAGAATTCGATGACATCTTCTTCTTTAAGGGTTTCACCTTCGTGAAGAATAATAAAGGCACCGGTAATTTCACCGTACTTCTTGTCTTTTACGGCTGCAACCTGAATATCCTTAATCTGCGGCATCTGGATCAGGAATTCTTCGATTTCGCGCGGGTAGATGTTCTCACCACCGCGGATAATCATATCCTTGATACGGCCGGTAATGCGGAAATTACCGTCAGCATCCTTAACACCCAGGTCTCCGGAGTGCAGATAACCGTTCTCGTCAATGATTTCAGCGGTTGCTTCAGGCATTTTGTAATACCCTTTCATAACGTTCCAGCCGCGGCAGCACATTTCCCCCTGTACGCCAACCGGACATTCTTCGTTGGTTTCAGGATCCAGAACCTTAACATCAATGCCTTCAAATGCGTCTCCAACGGTATTTGCCTTAACTTCTACCGAGTCATACCAGTGACTCTGGGTCATACCTGGTGAAGTTTCGGTAAGGCCGTATACAGAAGTAACTTCAGGCATATGCATCTTTTCTATTACGGTCTTCATCAGTTCAACAGGTACACCGGCACCGGCCATAATACCGGTGCGGAGGGATGACATATCGAACATGTTGAACATAGGATGGTTCAGTTCGGCAATGAACATGGTAGGAACACCGTAAATGGCGGTGCATTTCTCTTTGTGGATACTGGCAAGTGCTACAAGAGGATCAAAACTTTCAAGCAGTACGTGGGTAGCACCATGAGTAAGAACAGCCATAACACCAAGTACAATACCAAAACAGTGGAACAGCGGAACCGGAAGACATACTTTTTCTTCGCAGGTATAGCGCATGCGCTCCCCGATAATGAAACCATCGTTGATGATGTTGCGGCTGGTAAGCATTACACCTTTTGGAAATCCGGTGGTTCCTGAAGTATACTGCATGTTTACAACATCATTGCAGTCACCTTCAGCTTCAATCTTACGGATTTCGCTAATATCAACATGCTGGCCAAGAAGCAGCAGTTCCGGTGTTGAATACAGGCCACGGAATTTTTCTGGCCCCATGAATACAACGTTTTTCAGGAACGGAAACCGTTTGCTTTTTAAGGTACCGCGTTCGTATTCATCAAGTTCAGGAACCAGTTCCTTAATCATCTGAACATAGTTACTGTCTTTAACACCGTCTGTAAGACACAGGGTACTCAGGTCTGCCTGATCAACCAGATATTCAAGTTCGTGCAGTTTATAGCTGGTATTTACGGTTACGGCAATGGCACTTAAGCGTGCACAGGCAAACATATAGGTAAGCCAGTCCGGAACGTTTGTTGCCCAGATACCTACTTTATCGCCTTTCCGTACTCCCAGTGCATAAAGACCGCAGGCCAGGTGATCAACACGTTCGTTGAACTCTTTATAGGTAAACCGTAAATCACGGTCTGCATATACCATAAAGTCGCGGTCAGGGTCAGCTTTAGCCCGGTCGTGAAGTAACTGATTTAATGTACATTCAAACATCTGCATTTCTTACGCTCCAGTGGCTCACGCCGGGGTATAAATGACAGCAAGAATTTTTGCCGGTTTTTCACCATGGCTGTGTACATGATGAGCAACAATTGAATCGTAATAAATGCTGTCGCCAACGTTCAGTTCATAGGTATCTTTTCCGTAACGGATTTCGATTTCACCTTCCAGAACGTAAATAAACTCTTCGCCTTCATGGGTAGAAAGTTTTACTTCTTCCTCGCTGGCAGGATTAATATCAATAATAAATGGTTCCATATGACGGTCTGCTTTATTCTGAGCAAGGCCATAGAAATCAAGATCTGAACTTACGGCATTGTTACGGTCGCTGAAACGGGTAACGGTCTGTTCAGATTTTGCACCTGCACGGGAAACAACAGGACCTAAATCTTCCTGATCATCCATGAAGGTTCCTAGCCGGACACCTAGTACGCGGGCGATTTTGATTAGGGGAGTAAGACCTGGGATAAGTTCGCCTTTTTCGATGCTTTCGATACTGGTAACGCTAAGGTTTGTGCGTTCTGAAACATCTTCAATTGAAAGCTTGCGGCTTTCCCGAATGGTGCGTACTTTGGATCCGATTCTGTTTTTTTCTGACATAGTGTCTTACTCCTATAAAAAAATAGGCAGGACTCCGCAGAATCCTGCCTTTGTCTACTCATAAAGTAGCAAATCTTAAGTATTTATGCAAGTACTTTAGTATTTGTAAAGTTTATACCTGTCACGTTATACCGTGAACTTGGAAATCTGGTTACTGATTTTGCCAATTGCTTCATTTACTTCATTGGCAACCTCAGACAGCATAACTCCTGTTTCATTAATCTTTTGAGCTCCAATAGACATTTCATCAACGCTTGAAGTAATGATAGAGCTGATTGTCTGCAGAGAGTTAACTTCCCGGACAATCTGCTCATTTCCTTCCGTCATTTCATTGGAAGCCTGACGAACCTCAGAAGTATTATCATTCATACTGTGCAGAGCATCACCAATCTGGAGACTACCCTGCTGCTGCTCTTCCATGGCACTCTTAATCTGACGAACCAGCTGATCTGTTTCACTGATTTTACCTGATACATTGTTGAATGCTTCCCAAGACTGCTGAGATGCATCAACTACACTCATAATTGATGCCTGGATATTTGCCAGCTGGTCACCAATGGTCTGTGACTGGGCAGTTGATGTTTCAGAAAGTTTGCGGATTTCATCAGCAACTACTGAGAATCCTTTACCGCTTTCACCGGCATGTGCAGCTTCAATAGCAGCGTTCATTGCCAGGAGGTTTGTCTGACTTGCGATGGCAGCAATAGCTTCGTTTGCTTCCTGCAGCATTTCCGACTGACTTTCAATCTGCTTGATCCGTTCGTTTACATCTTCCTGTTTAAGAGCACCGTTCTGAGTTTCAACAAGCAACTGGTTGAATGAATTGGCCATCAATTCTACGCTGTGGTTTACAGAACCGATGTTTCCAATCATCTGTTCTACAGCAGCCGATGCATTTGAAACACCATTACCTTGAACTTCAATCATTTTTCCTAATGAACCAATGTTTGCAGCAATTTCGTTTACTGCAGTAGAAGTCTGAATGACTGAACCGTTCTGATTGCGGATCTGACCATGGACACTTTCGATGTTTGCAAGAATTTCTGTAATTGCACTTGCTGTTTCGTTGGTAGAAGTTCCCAGAATCTGTCCCGCACCACTGAGTGCTGTTTCAGAATCCTTGATGTCCTTGATAATCTCATGAAGCTTATCAATGAATGCATTGAAGCTTTTTACAATATCTCCAACCTCATCATTAGACTTAATCTGAATTCGTTTGGTAAGGTCAGCTTCACCAGTAGCAACTTCTTCCAGAGCTTTTTTAACGACATTCAATTTCTTCAGGTTGCGGACAATGATAAATGCCATAATCAACAGCCAGAATGCCATGTTGGAAATGAGGTACTGTCTTCCGCGAAGTTTTACTATATCCAGGAATCCGTTGAAGTCGTGTTCCGGACACATACATACGATACCCCAGTCGGTTCCCGCTCCTACAGGTGAATAGAATACCAGTTTAGTAATACCGTCTGCAGGATCCGTAATGGTTTCTACAGCAGTTTCACCACTGATT
The DNA here is from genome assembly GCA_045597345.1 of Treponemataceae bacterium. Lineage (GTDB taxonomy): Bacteria > Spirochaetota > Spirochaetia > Treponematales > Treponemataceae > Treponema_I. Next base: position 92,431 of record JAZLJW010000047.1, on the reverse strand, counting down.
ACCCGCTTCATAAGAGCATCGTACTCAGGTGTTACAGGAGTAAGGATTGATTCATTGCGTATTACTTTCTCAGTATCTGCATGGGAAATGATGGCACCATCAGCATATGAGAACAAGTACGGATGTGTTGCTTCACCGATAACCACATGAGTTACCACATTAGCAAGATACTCGGCATTAACGATACTTACCACTGCACCGATGATTTTCTGATTTTCAGAACGGACAGGAACAGCAAAGAAGGTGGTCAAAACACCTGTTACCTCGCTGAAAACAGGCCGAAGGACATATTTTTTTCCTTTCATTGCAAACTGGAAAAATTCTGATTCATGATCATCAAGGATAGATCCATCGGGCAACAAAGTATGTCCGTCAGCATCATAGAAACCGATACTGATATACTCCGGATTTACCTGTGCTATCGTACCAAGAAGCCGACATTTATCCTCCATGGAAACCTGAGAATCCTTAATCTGTGGCAATTGGGCAAGGGATTCAACAACTGAGAATTCGCGATCAATAAATCCGTCTACTTTAGCAATAACAACGTTGGCAGAGTTTGCAAGACTATCATTAATCATGTCTTTGGTTTTATTCTTAAACGGCAGCATAATATTGCTGATAAGGGTAGTTCCACTGATAACAAAAGCTACCGCAAACCAAAACATAAACTTAACAGATAAAGTAATTCTGAAACGAAACTTCTTCAAAATACACTCCTATACAATTTTCAGTATAATCTGCACGTTCAGAATCAGATACTTTTTTTTCTGTTTACCGGGGAAAACCCATTTTTGTATGATTTTGTGGTGAATTGTGCGAATAGTCCCAAAATCGGGAAATATTCAGCGGCACATTGAAGAACTCTATGCATCTGCAAAAAAAAGGCAGATGCCCTCCCGACGGGAAAGACATCTGCCACACAGGACAATGTAATGGGGTTGCCCCCTCGGCTGCGTATCAGCCCTTGATTTCGTAATCCTTGTTGAATGCAGCCTCGATGGTTGCAATGTTGATAGGATTGAATTTCTTGTTACGGGCACTGATGGCTTCGTCAAGAGCGAATTCAAAAGGCGTGATGCCGCTGATCATACCAGGGCAGACTTTTGCAAGACAGCCCAGAACTACCATGTTGGCACCGCGGGCATTGTTGGTTTCTGCAGCCATTTCGTTGGCAGGCAGAGCCAGAGTCCGGATATCGGTACGGGTTGGAAGGATATCTATAAGGCTTGAGTTGTAAATCAACAGACCACCTTTTTTCAGCATCGGTTCAAACTTGGTCATGGAAGGCTTGTTCAGGGCTACCACAACATCAGGATGCTCAATTACCGGGCTTGCAACTTCATCATCAGAAACGATAACGGAACAGTTGGCAGTTCCACCGCGCATTTCAGCACCGTAAGAAGGAATGTGTGAAACGTATTTGTCTTCGCTCATTCCGGCAAGGGTAAGGATTTTTCCGGCAAGGATTACACCCTGACCACCAAAACCTGCAAAAATAATTTCTGTAGTCATCTTACATCTCCATCCCTTATTTGGCTTCTGGTTTCGGGTTGTTAACAGGACCTACAACACCAGCTTTTGGCTGAGCTGCTTCAGGTACAACGCCGGCAGGAATATCGCGGAATACACCCAGTGGGTAGTATGGTTCCATGGCGTCGCGTACCCAGTCGGCAGCAACGGTAGGTTCAACACCCCAGTTGGTAGGACACATGGAAAGGATTTCTACAAAACTGTAGCCTTTGCCTTCGCGCTGGTAGGTAATTGCCTTTTTGATGGCAGCCTTTGCCTGATTGATGTGTTTAACATCGTATACAGCACAGCGTTCGATATATTTTGGTTCTACCAGAGTGTTCAGCAGTTCTGAAGCACGGATTGGATAACCAACCTGTTCAGGATCACGGCCGTATGGTGTAGTTTTGGTAACCTGACCAACCAGAGTGGTAGGAGCCATCTGTCCACCGGTCATACCGTAGATAGCGTTGTTGATGAAGATAACGGTGATGTTTTCACCGCGGTTTGCTGCATGAACAGTTTCTGCTGTCCCTATGGCCAGAAGGTCACCGTCACCCTGATAGCAGAGAACGGTTTTATCAGGATGAACGCGTTTCAGACCGGTACTGATGGCAGGAGCACGTCCGTGGGCAGCTTCTACAGCATCTACATCAAGATAGTTGTAAGCAAATACGGCACATCCTACCGGACAAACCAGCAGAACGTCTTCCTGAATGCCCATTTCGTCCATTACCTGGGCAACCAGTTTATGTACAATTCCGTGACCACAACCGGCACAATAGTGGGTTTTCTGGTCTTTCATTGATTTTGGGAATGAATATACTTTAGACATAGCTCTTAACCTTCTCTACGATTACATCAAGTTTAGGAATGATACCGCCGGCTTCACCATAGAAGTCTACGTCAGCCTTTTTCTTTCCACAGTTCAGGCGAACATCCTGCAGCAGCTGACCCATACTCATTTCTACAGTCAGTACTTTTTTTGCGTTGGCACAGGCTGCTTCAAGAGCTTCTTCAGGGAATGGCCACAGAGTAATAGGACGGAACAGACCTGCTTTAACACCCTGTTCGCGGAGTATCTTAACGGCTTTCTTACATACGCGGGCAGAAGTTCCGTAGGCACAGAGCACTACATCGGCATCATCGCACATGAAGTTTTCATACTGGGTTTCGTTCTTTGCAATTTCTGCATAGTTTTCAAACAGAGCGTGGGTATGTTCAGACAGCTGGGTATCGTAGCCCAGACGCAGAGAAGCCAGTTTGTTCTGTGCGCGGTCTGCAGTTTTACCGGTCAGTGCCCATGGTTTTGCAGGAATATCTTTTACCGGTTCAGGAAGAACACAAGGTTCTGCCATCTGTCCCAGGTAACCGTCACCAAGAAGCATGACAACACAGCGGTATTTATCGGCAATTTCAAAAGCCTTTACGGTATAGTCTGCCAGTTCCTGAACGGTTCCGGGAGCCAGTACTACTACATGATAGTCACCGTTACCACCGCCACGGGTAGCCTGGAAATAGTCACCCTGAGCACCGGAAATGTTACCGAGACCAGGACCACCGCGCATCATGTTTACCACAACAGCTGGCAGCTGGGCACCGGACAGATATGAAATACCTTCCTGTTTGAGGGAGATACCCGGTGAAGAAGAAGAAGTCATGACACGGGCACCGGCAGCAGAAGCTCCCATAACCATGTTGATTGCAGCAAGTTCACTTTCTGCCTGCAGGAATGTTCCACCAACCTGAGGAAGGCGTTTTGACAGATAGGCAGGTATTTCGTTCTGAGGGGTAATAGGATAGGCGAAGTAAAAACGGCAGCCAGCTAAGAGAGCAGCTTCACCGATTGCTTCGTTACCTTTCATTAAGATTTTATTGCTCATAGCTTAGTCCTTTTCAATTTCGATGGCGCAGTCCGGGCACATGGTTGCGCAGAATGTGCAGGCAATACACAGTGATTCATCAGTACATACAGGGTAATTCACACCCTGACCGTTGGTGTCTTTTGACATTTCAAGAATTTTTTTTGGACATGCACGAAGGCAAAGACCACAGCCTTTGCATCTCTCAACATTGATAACTGGTCGTCCAGCCATGTAAAACCTCCGGTTTAGAGTTGTTTTTTACGATATGCCGAGAGTATAGCGAGGTCGGTAAAAAAGTTCAATATATTTAAAGTACTTTAGTATTTTTAAAGTTCAGACACTACAAATCATAAGTGCCATACAAAAATCTACCGGCGTGCTGGTGACGTGCAAAACCGCTCCTTTCGTCGCTACAGATGAAGTCTGGTGTGGAAACTACCAGGCCAGACTTCAACAGTTTTTTGCCCGTCTCCATCCCACCTCCCGATTTTTGTAACATCTTTTCCAAGTATTCGCACTATTCAGATAGCAGAGCTTTTCAGTCAACGGTTACGAATTGCTCAGTTTGTACTCAAAGGAATCTACCAGGGCACGCCAGGAAGCTTCGATCAAGTCCGTAGAAACACCGACCGTAGTCCAGGTTTCATGACCATCAGTTGATTCAACCAGTACGCGGACGCAGGCTGCAGTTGCATCTTTTCCGTCAACAACACGAACTTTAAAGTCGGTCAGGCGCATGGTGTGCACAACCGGATAGAACTTTTCAAGCGCAGAACGAAGAGCCGTATCAAGCGCATGAATCGGACCGTCTCCTTCGCCGGCAGTTATGGTCTTTTCACCATTAACCTCAATTTTCAACTGTGCAAAACTGGTATTGGGATTATCCGGCCCACTCTGCTCACCAATTACCTTGTAGTAATCAAGAGTAAAGAACGGTGTGTACGTTCCCAGATTTTTCCGTACCATCAGGTTAAAGCTGCCGTCGGCACCTTCAAAGAGATATCCGTGATGTTCCAGATCTTTTATACGGCGGAGAATCTTCAGTACTTCCGGGCTGTCTTTCGTCAGTTCCGGAGCAAAAGAATGAATTTTTTCGATAACAGCGGAACGGCCGGATACTTCACTGAGCAGCAACGTGCGGCTGTTACCGATACTTTCCGGCTTAACGTGCTCATAGGCTATAGGATTTTTGATGACGGCATCAGTATGCATGCCGGCTTTATGAGCAAAAGCATTACCACCGATGTAGGGCATACCGTCATTAACGGAAATATTGGTAACTTCTGCCAGCCGGTAGCACAACGGGGTAAGATTGGCAACATGCCCTGCAGGCAGACACTGGTATCCCAGCTTCAACTCCAGATTGGCAATAATGGCACTCAGATTGGCATTTCCTGCCCGTTCTCCAAATCCTAAAAGTGTACCCTGTACATGACTGGCTCCAGCCTGCACTCCCATAAGGGAGTTTGCAACAGCAAGCCCACAGTCATCGTGCATGTGCACCCCTATTTCAACCCGACCACCTAACCGGCGCTGCACCGCCTGAACCACATGGTATACATCCATGGTCATGGATCCGCCTTTTGTATCGCACAGACTCAGTACTTTCGCACCACCTTCTACAGCAGCCTCCAGAGAACGCAGCGCATATTCGCCGTTGAACTTCCATCCGTCAAAAAAGTGTTCAGCATCATATAGAACGGTCCGCCCATGTTCCGTTAAATACTGAACAGACTCCCGAATCATATCAAGGTTTTCTTCAGCAGTAGCGCCCAGAATATCCGTTACCTGAAACAGCCAGGATTTTCCAAAAATCGTTACAGTCTCAGTCTCAGCCTGCAAAAGGCTGTTAAGACCTGCATCATTCCTGCACGATTTTCCTTTTCTACGTGTTGAACCAAATGCACACAGCTGAGCATTAGTGAGTGACAGTTTTTTTGCTTCATTGAAAAATTCGGTATCTTTCGGGTTACTGCTGGGGTTTCCTGCTTCAATATATGCAACGCCCAGATCATCAAGGATCCCGACTATTGACAACTTATCCCGAACAGAAAAACTGATACCCTCTGCCTGAGCACCATCCCGAAGGGAAGAATCCAGAATTGAAACACTGTTACTTACATTCATACTGTTATTATACGAGAAAATACACTTAATTCATACCTGAACCGTAGGTAAAAACTTTCGCATAAAAGCCATAAAATTACGCTGTCCGCTTCATTTTCCTACCTTTTTTGAAATCAATAGCACTCTGCCCTACACTGTCATCATGAATACAGACATTATCATTACATTTCCTCAGGGAAATACAATACACACAAAAGTCGGCATTACCGGATTTGATCTTCTTCAATACTTTACCGAATCTGCTGATGATATTTACGCTATTCGTGTCAATAATGAAATTTACCCCCTTTCTCAGCCTATACAGGTTTCGTCTGACGTTGCCCCTGTTCTTGCACAGACAAAAGAAGGCTCCGAAATGTACCGCAGAACCCTCTGCTTCATGCTTTCATCAGTCACTACAAAACTTTTCCCGGAAGCACGACTGGTAATCGGGCATAGTCTTGGTTATGGATTCTACTACACGCTGGAAGATTTCCGCCCTATTACCGATGAAGACATTGCGGCCATGAAAAAGGCCATGCAGAATCTTATTGATGCTGATAAGGTCATTGAGCGGAATGTTATTTCGTACAAAGAAGCCATAGCACTATTTGAAAAACAGAATCTGATTCAGACACGCAATCAGCTGAAATTTCTTGCCAGACCCGTAATCTCCGTAAATACCCTGGATGGTTTTTCAGATATTTACTACGCACCCTTACTCCAATCTACCGGGAAGGTCAAACTTTTTGACCTGATGGCTTATGATAAGGGCTTCCTGCTGCAATTCCCGTCCACCGGAAATCCTGACCGGATGCCCCCGTTTGAAGACAGCCCAAAGCTGTTCAATGTATACCGTCATTACAAAGAATGGGGAAAGATGATGGATGTAACCTGCGTTGCAGATTTGAATGACCTGGTATATCGCCGTAAAACAAAGGATTACATCAATGTTACGGAAACCCAGCAGAACAAGAACTTTGCCAACGTTGCCGATCAGGTAAAAGCCCACGGAGAAGCAAAAGTAGTTCTTATCGCAGGTCCTTCAAGTTCAGGCAAGACCACATCGTCTAAAAAACTGGCCATCCAGCTGCAGATTCTGGGATATAATCCCCATGTCATCAGTCTGGATAACTATTATGTAGACCGGACCAAAACTCCCCGGGATGAAAATGGCGATTATGACTATGAATGCCTGGAAGCTCTTGATGTAGAACAGCTGAACCGGAATCTGGTAGATCTGTTTGCAGGAAAAGAGGTGGATCTTCCTAATTATGATTTCCGGGAAGGCAAGCAGTATTACCTGAACAAGCCGATTCATATGGAAAAGAACGATATTCTGGTTATGGAAGGTATTCATGGATTGAACGATAAGCTGACACCGCTTATTGCGCCGGAACAGAAGTTCAAGATTTACCTGAGTGCCCTGACCCAGCTGAATCTGGATGACCACAACCGAATTTCCACCAGCGATAACCGCCTTGTCCGCCGTATTGTCCGTGACAGTCAGTTCCGTGGAAAGTCTGCAGCAGATACCATCAAAATGTGGCCCTCAGTTCAGCGGGGTGAACGGCTGCATATTTTCCCGTTCCAGAACAATGCCGATGCCATGCTGAACACAGCACTGGACTATGAACTGGCAGTGCTTAGGGTGTATGCCGCTCCACTGCTCCGCTGCGTAACACCGTTTGAACCGGAATACGCAGAAGCAAGCCGTCTGCTGCAGTTCCTGAACAACTTCTACACCATTCCTGCAACCTATGTTCCGGGACAGAGCATCATCCGCGAATTCATCGGTGGCAGCGAGTTTAAGTACTGACAGTTACGGCAGGTAATCAGGCCGCACGTTGCGCAGGGCGTTGAACAGGTGCTGCTTCTCTTTCAGGCTGCCACCGGTCAACAGTTCCAGTTTGCTGCGGGCGGTTTTTCGGCCGCTGTTGTCCTGGTAATTGCAGGTACAGGTGGCATTGATATAGCCGGCTGATTCGCTGTGACGGATAATGGTCTGTACATCGGCGTAACACAGGGGCCGGATAATCTCTACAGGATACTTATCGTATTTCAGACGGGGCGGCATGGTAGAAAGCTCACCCTTAACCAGGGCATTCATCAGCACCGTTTCAAGAATATCGTCCAGATGGTGCCCTAAAGCTATTTTGTTGAACCCATGTTCTATGGCGTAATTATTCAGTTCGGTGCGCCGCTGGGTAGAACACCACCAGCAGTTCATCTTCTGCCCCGGCTTCAATCGTCCAAGAACATCAACATCTATGGTTACCGGCTCAACACCCCACGAATGAAACAACTCTACCAGCTCTGGATTCAATGGCGACCCGATTCCCGATTCCACATGCAATGCCGTAAATGAAAAGTTTTCACGATGCTGCTTCTGTCGGGCTGCAAAATACTCCACCAGCGCCGTAGAATCCTTTCCTCCACTGGCACCAATCAGAATAGTATCGCCTTCTTCTATCAGCCGGTAATCGTAACAGGCTTTATCAATGATACTGAAAAGTTTTGGCTGACCCATATATGGTAATTACCTGACCATACCATTTACGTATGCAGCAATTTTTTCAAGACGTAATGATTGAGAGCTTGCACCCAGATCATCTGCTGCTTTAGGCATTCCATACACAACACAGGTTTCTTCGCTTTCGGTTATGACATACCCACCTGCATTATGAATGGCAAGAGCACCATCCGCTCCATCACGGCCCATACCCGTCAAGAGAACAGCAAGGCATTCTCCTTTCAGACTGGCCGCAGAACGAAACATGGGGTCAACGGCAGGACGCAGAAAGTGTTCTTCAGGACCCTGATCAAGGTGCATCCTGATACCATCAGAAGTAAAGATAAAGTGGAGATGATATCCCGCCGGAGCAACGTAAGCATGTCCCGGAAAGGCAATGGCACTTTCTTTAGCCAGTTCTGTCGGTACAGACGTAGTATCTGCAAGCCAGTCGGCATAATGACCGTCAAAGCTTTTATCAATATGTTGGGTAATAAAAATAGGCAACGGAAAACTGGTTCCCAAACCGGCAAGTACTTTCTGTACGGCAACCGGTCCACCGGTAGAAGCACCGATGAACAATGCACGGTAATCGCCTTTTGAGGGAATAGGATCCGGCTTTCTGACAGCTGATTTATCCAGCAGGTTTTCTTTGGGCGCAAGAGCTATAATCCGCTGGATGAAGCCATCGTAAAAACCGGAGGTAACGCTATCAATATCCGGTTTTTTTATCATATCCAGGGCACCGGCTTCCATAGCCGTATAACCCATGCGAGCGGTATCTTCAGATGAATATATGATGATTGAGGTAGGCTGCTCGCGCATGATTCGTTTGGTAGCTTCAATACCATCAAGCACAGGCATGTAAATATCCATGATGATTACATCAGGTTTCAGAATTCTGTTCTGGCGGACAGCTTCCTCTCCGTTTGCAGCAAAACCTACAATTTCCAGATCGGCATGCTTGCCTAAAATATGGCGGAGCGTAGTCCGGATAATAGCACTGTCATCAACTAATAAAACGCGTATCATATCTTTAAAAATTGTATCTTCTCATGTCTTTTTTGTCCACTTTTGATGTGATACACTCCCCCTATGGATTTAGAGTTATTACAATTCCGCGCTGCAAAACTACAGGCTGTGCGCAACTTTTTTATTGACCGCTCCTATCTGGAACTTGACACCCCGGCCATGAGCCCCAATCTTATTCCAGAAACCTGTCTTGAAGTTTTTACCTCAAATTATCTTGAACCATGGACAAATCAGGAAAAACCAGTATATCTGGTACCTTCTCCGGAAATTTTCATAAAAAAAATCATTGCCCAGCACAAGGTGAGCTGTTTTCAGCTTTCAAAATGTTACCGCAATGTAGAATCAGTAGGCCGCACCCACAGTCCTGAGTTTACCATGCTGGAATATTACACCATGGGTGCAGACTATAAAGATTCACTTATCCTTACGGAACAGCTTTTTGACGCTCTGCTTCCTCCAGTCCCCACAGACGGAACTTCTGACCAGTTTGCCGATATCCGCCCTCCATTTACCCGTCTTACCATGGACGATGCCTTTGTCCGCTATGCCGGGTTCCGCCTTTCAGAGTGTCCGTCAAACCATGATCTTGCCCGGGAAGCACGCCGCCTTGGCATTACGGAACTGGAAGACAGCAACTTTGACACCTGGCCCTGGGATGACTTGTATGAACTGATCCTTGTGCAATGCATAGAACCGAACCTGCCCCAGGATAAAGCGGTATTCCTGATGGATTATCCGGCAAAGGTTCCCTGCCTTGCTCAGGATGTACCGGCAGCAGACGATGGCAGTCCCCTGTGGAAAGAACGCTGGGAACTGTATGCACGCGGAATAGAACTTGCTAACTGCTACTCTGAAGAAACCGATGCAGAGAAAGTAAAGGCTTATTTTGATATTGAAGGCCGGCTAAAAAATGAGCTGGCTAGAATCCCCCACGCCATTGATCCTGATTACTACAAAACATTTGCAGACTTTCCCAAATGTTCCGGTGTTGCCATGGGAGTTGACCGTCTGCTGATGGTTCTTGCCGGTAAAAAATCAATAGAAAGCGTTCTACCATTTCCTTTCCGCTTAAAAGCGGGGTACTATTGAGAAACGTACATACTTTGTGTATAATTACATGATTTTTTCTTTTGGAGGACCCCCATGATTAGAGGTGGCGATATCAATAAAGGCACCGTTCTTCTGATTAAGAACGCTCCTTATCTCGTAGTAGAACGCGAATTTGTTAACCCAGGAAAAGGAACCGCATTTGCCCGCTGTAAGCTCAAGAACCTTAAAGATGGATCAGTTCTCAGCCAGCAGGTTTTCAAAACCCCAGATATGGTTGAAGATGCAACTGTAGATACCATTACCGCTCAGTACCAGTACATGGACAGCGACAACTACATCTTTATGGATACTTCTTCTTTCGAAACCATTAACGTTCCACTGAGCATGAACGAAAACCTGAAGTACTACCTGAAAGAAGGTGAAGAATATCCTATCGTTATTTGGGAAGAAAACCCAATTGACGTTAAAATTCCACAGAAAATGGTATTCACCGTTGCTGAAAGTGAAAACTACGTTAAAGGTGATACTGTTTCAGGTGCAACCAAACCTATCATTACCGAAACTGGTCTTACCGTTCGTGTTCCACTGTTCATTAACCAGGATGAAAAAATCCGCGTTAACACTGAAACCAACGAATACCTGGAACGCGTAAACAACTGACTTTTTTAGTTGTTCCAACTATCTTTATGAAGGGTTGCTGAGTCTGTCGAAGTAATCTTTTCAGCACAAAGGGACTGCCTTAGGCAGCCCCTTTTTTTGATGCAATACTTTACAGTACACAACATAAAAAAAGCTGCCAGCGGATACATCCAACCTGGCAGCTTTATTACAGAATACTATCTGACTATTTCAGAGAAGCACCAATTCTTTCCAGTACCTTTTTACGGTCCAGAGGTTTAACAATGTAGTTTTTTGCACCAAGAAGCAATGATTTTTTAACCAGTTCTTCTTTTCCCAGTGCAGAAACCATTACAACGCGTGCATTCTTATCAAAAGCCATAATGTGTTCCAATGCGGTAATACCATCCATTTTTGGCATGGTAATATCCATGGTTACGATATCTACATTAGGACACAGTTCCTTGTATTTATCTACACCTTCTTTTCCGTCTTCTGCAGTAGCTACAACTTCATAACCTTCAGAGGTAAGAATCTGTCCCAGCTGTTTTGCAACGAAGATAGAATCGTCTACAACCAAAACGCGAACTTTGGTTCCGTCATCTTTCAAGCCTTCCGGCGGTCTTTCGTTAATTGAAGGGAAATCCTGTTTAGTCTTCATAATCTAACACCTCTTTAATTGTATTACATGCGTTCGCGGATTGCAACGTTTACTTCAACTTTACCCTGATCAGTAAGCATTGGAACAATCAGTGCTTCTACTTCGCGGTCAGAAATTTCCATCTGAGCACCAGTAAACAGCGCTGGAGGAGTCAGGTCAAAGCGGAATCCCAAATCCTGCAGTTTTGTAACAGCCTGAGCAGTAATAAGATTTGCAAGCTCTGTAATAGTGGCCTTTGCCAAATCGTCAAACTGAGTAAGTTTTTCCATATTCATGGTAGAAGCAATATTAAGGGCAGTTTCCATCGACATGTCAAACAGAACACGACCTTCTACATCCCCTGCCAAACCAACTAAAGCAGCAACACCCATTACAGGCTGAGAAGTTGATTTCAGATACAAATCACCTCTTTTAACTTCGCCGCCAAGAACTTCTTTAAGCATATTAAATGCTGTTTCTACGAACGGGTTTATGTATTCAACACGCATCTTAACACTCCTTTATCTTTAGTTTTACTGCTTGCTGTAAACTACAAGCGAGCCAGATTTTCTAGTATGCCAAATTGTACTGTCAGGAAGAACTTCGTTTTCACCAACAATGACAATACCATTTCCCTTAATTTTTTCCGGCAAATCTGCCAGTAATGTGTTCTGAGCCTGTCCAGTCAGGAATGACAACGTATCGCGGGTGAATACGATATCTACTGGCGGCATAGCACTGGTATTCAGGCAGTCATGATATTCGAACATTACTGCATCTTTAATGTTCTGAATAAAGGCATAGGCCCCCGACACTGTTTTAGTAACAAACTGTTTCAGCCAAGAGCCAGCAGCTTCCGGTGGAATCTGCAGCAATGGAGCATTTGAAACACTCAACAGGTCAACATCCTGCGCAAAAATCTTGATTTTAGCTTCCGGATACCGTTTGGCAAGAACACATGCCAAAGAGTAAGATTCAAAGCCTTTCCCACAACCAGGGTTCCAAACAGTAATCTGATGAGCACTGTTATCTGGAAGAGCTTTATACAACTCATTAGCATAAGCCTCAGTCCACAACGCACCGGTATTCTGTGAATAGAAAGTACTCAAAAATTCATCAGCATCCCGTTCACTATTCAGCTGAACGTTATCTTTACCCTTCAATCCGGTCCATTCTCTCATGCGATTCTGAACCCATGAAGTATTAACGTCGCTTACAGAGAACTTTCTGTAGCTTTTAAGACTTTCTTCAACAAATCCAATGTTAACGTCCTCTTCAGCAGGAGCTGCTGCAGGTGCTGGACGAGCAGCTGCGGGCGCAGGTGAAGCTGCCGGAGCAGGCCGTGATGCTGCTGCAGGTTGAGCCGCTGGGGCTGCAGGAGCATCCACTGCAATGCCAGCTAATGGACGATTTTCTTCAGCAGGAGCTTCTGCCGATTTTGTTCCAAAAATCCGGTCTACATCCAAAAGGATGTATAAATGGCCATTGCTTTCAACTACACCCTGAATGTATTTAATACTGATATCACCAAACAGTGGGTGTGGTGGCTGTATTGAACTTTTCTGAACGCCAACAACGCGGTCAATTACATCAATTACAACACCAAAACACTGATCACCAACGCCTACGATAATCATATTTTCAATTTCATCGCCTTTGCGTTCCGGCATATCAATATTAAAGAAGAGACGCAGGTCAAGAATAGGGATAATTTCACCACGTAAGTTATACACACCAAGAACGAAAGGTGACGTATTGGGAACATAGGTGAAGTTTCCAGCCTTGGCAATTTCCTTAACTTTCATGATATCAATGGCATAGTCTTTTCCAGCAAGGGAGAAGGCTACCATTTTGAAATCATAGTTAATTGCCTGTTCTTTGCGTTCTTCTGCAATTTCTTCGTTCAAAGCCTGAACTGAATCCTGAACAGCTTCCATCATTTATTCTCCATTTTTACGTACAACTTATTTTCCACGGGCAATAAGTAAATCTTGAGCACTGATTGCATCAAGTTCCTGTTTTACCCCAAGTTCAAGCAACTGACTGACATCAATAATCAGAGAAACAGAACCATCACCAAGAATTGATGCGCCGGCAATACCCGGTGAATTGGTAAACTGATCACGAAGTGGTTTAATTACAACATCCTCTTCGCCAATCAAAGCATCTACCATTACACCGATTTTCTTGTCAGCGGTACCAACAATAACGATGAAGCTGTATTCTGACTCCACAGTATTCTTTATGCCAAAGAGACGGCTTAAGCGAAGAATACTGATAACTTCATTACGTACATTAAGTACTTCGTAGTTATCAATGCGTGCAATTTCATCGGAATGAACACGAACTGATTCGATTACCGAAGCAATAGGAATGATGTATACTTCTTTTCCAACCCGTACCAGAAGACCTTGGATAATTGCCATGGTCAGTGGAATGCGGATAGAGAATTTACTTCCCATTCCTCTTTCTGAGGTAACTACTACCGTACCGTTGATTTTTTCAATCTGACGTTTTACTACATCAAGACCTACACCGCGTCCTGATACGTTGGTAATCTTATCAGCAGTTGAGAATCCAGGTTCAAACATCAGGTTGAAAGCTTCCTGATCGGTAATCTGTTTATTTGGATGCAACAGACCACGGTCAACAGCCTTTTTACGGATTTTTTCAACATTGATACCCTGACCATCGTCAACGATATCGATAACAATCATGTTACCTTCGTTGCTTGCTTTCAAAAGCAGGGTTCCTTCTTCATTCTTGCCGGCTTCAGCACGAACATCAGGAGTTTCAATACCATGGTCAAGTGAGTTGCGGACACAGTGCATGATAGGATCAAGAAGATCTTCAATTACTGCCTTGTCAAGTTCGGTCTCTTCACCTTCAATAACCAGATTAATCTTTTTGTTCAAATCACGGCTCAAGTCACGGACTACACGTGGGAAGCGCTGGAAAATCTGAGCGATTGGAACCATTCGGATTTTCATTACGCCTTCCTGCAGTTCACCGGCAATACGACCCAGGTTCTGGGTTGAAGACCGGAACTTTCCGGCAATTGTCTTGAATGAAGTATCAAAGGTATCAAAGACATTATACAAATCGCCAAAATCTGCATTCAACGATGTCTTGATATCCTTCATGGTTGCACCATTCTGAGACGACTCAATGTACCGTGGAATAGTATCGAACAGCTTACGAACCTTTTCTTTATAGGTATTTTCAATTGCAGCAAGCTGTGACTGCAAATCTCCTACCTGTGAAGAAGTCTGATTGAAAGCTGCTTTTGTAATTACTGTTTCAGATACCAGGTTGAGCAGTGAGTCAATACGTCTTGAATCTACACGAAGAACACTACCCTGCTGGTTATGCTGCCCACCAGCAGCCGCCGGTTTCTTTTCAGCTGGTGCAGAAGCAGCAGCGGGAGCAGCTGGAGTTGGTTCAGCAGCAGGAGCTGGCTCCGGTGCAGAAGCTGGAGCAGCAGCAACAGGTGCAGGAGTTACTGCAACTGGTTCTGGAGCTTTAACCGGTGCAGGAGCAGGTTTAGGTGCTGCAGGAGCAGGGGTTGGAGCAGCAGCAACAGGAGCAACTGATGGAGCTGCAGTATATGATGATTGCCCGTCAAGGCATTTAGCATCAGTACAGAGAGTGACATCGTCAAGGAAAGAAGCATCTTCAAGTTCATCAGATCCGCATTTTGTTGCAATGAAATATACAACTACGGGCTGGAATTCATCTTCATAAAGAGCATCAAAATCAGGAGCGGTTTTAAGAACAGTACCTTTATTCTTTAATGAAGCGAATACCTGAATTCCTCCAACACTGTTCATCGGGTTGGATTCATCAAAGGTAACTGTTACGCTCCACAGTTTTTCTCCACTACCGCATGCATCTTTCAGTTCATTCATTTCAGCTTCAGTCAGTGATGCACCTTCTGGAACCTGAGCAGCAGGAGCTGCAGCCGGAGCCGGTACTGGGTCTGGTTTAGGAGCACTCATAGCCTGTGCCTGAGCAAGAGACATCTTAGATCCTGATGAAGACTTTTTCTTTTCACCTTTTTCAGGAATAAAGCTTCTCAGTCTTGTTTTTACCGGTTCTACATCTTCTGAATACACAGAACCATTCTGGCGGGATTCAAGCATTGCCTTAATGATATCAATACCTTCCAGAAGAGCATCAACAACAGGTTCTGTTACAGGAATAGTATTAGAACGCAATTCATCCAAGAGATCTTCTACACAATGTGTGAAACCTGAAAGCTCAGTCATTTCTACAGTCGCAGAACCGCCTTTCAGCGTATGTGCTGCTCTGAAGATTTCATCAATAGCCTCGTGGTTAGATGGGTCATTTTCGATAACGAGGATGTTGCTTTCCAGGTTTTCAACCTGCTGCTCTGCCTCTGAGAAGAAGTCTTTCAGCAATTCTTCGTTATTAATATCAAGATAGTCACTCATGATTTTCAGTGTATCAGACTGAAATCAGAAGTCAAGAAAGATATTTTACCGTAGGGTTTTGTGCTAATTTTGTGGGATTTTTACGTATACCGTGTGGTGAGAATGCATATTACTGCCGATAACAGTTATGGGTAATAGTACCTGGAGAAACAAATGATCAGATCTTTCGTGAAAAAATGCATACTGTTTACTGGTGCAGCTCTTATAACAGGAGCCCTTGCAGCAGAAAACTCATTCAGTAGTTTTGCCGGTGCCGCCGCTGATTTCAATCTGCAGCAGAATAAATCCTTATCTATAGAAGCACGTGGTATTTTTGCCGGACAATATGCTATAGATAACAAGTTTATTATCCGTGGCGATTTTGTTATGGAAACTGACAACATCCTTGACGGAGGATTATTCCAGGACACTTCTGCACGGTTTACTATTAATGAATTTTCTCTTTCATATCGTTTCTTAGGAAACAGTGTACTGCAACAGTTTTCCGGTTTTGTTGGAAAACAGGAAAGTCTGGGATCAGATATCTTCCTTAAAAGGTATTTCGGAATCCGCAATTTCTCAACACCCTTTCTTACCCCTCAACTGCACTACTCCATGAGTGGAATCTATGATTATGAAGGAGTGGGTGTTTCCTATATAATAAAACTTCCTGCTTCCATGGCATTCGGTTTATATGGAACATTTGATAAAGATTTGATTACCGCTGCAACACAAACAGAAAAAGCTGTATACCAGTCAAGAATTAATTTTGATGTACGTTACGCCCTAGCCTGGGACTGGGGGGCTCTGGATAGTGGAGTCGGAGTAATTCTTCCTGTTGAAAAAGTAGATACTGCAGGAACTAATGTTCTTCTTATGCTCCGGAAAATTAATCTCAGAACAGGAATTGCCTCTCTGTTTGAAATTAATGGACTAACCAGTATTTTCATGCAGTTTGGAACTACAGGATTTCAGCTGGCACCAAAAGAAAATGCATTTAAAGCAGAGCTTACCGATTTCTATATATTCCTGGAACCACGATTCAAGACAAATGCCTTTACTTACACAACTGCGCTATTCTGTCTTCCTGAATCGGCGTTGGAAAACTGCATGTATACCCGAAATCCTATTGGTTTCAATATCATGATGAAAAGTACTGACTTTTTACTGTTGGGCCATGCAGCCCATGCAGGAACCCATTTCTCTGTTTCTGCACATACACTGACATCAGATATTAAAAGTTATGATGTTCAGTTAACGCCGTTCCTTGAATATTCACTTTTTAACGGACAAATTAACGCTTTTTCTCAATTCAGACCTTCAATGTTCAAAACTCCTACGGAATTTGTTAACATCAGTATTGGGTATAAAGCACTGTTATGAGAATTTTGAAAAAGACATACTGCTGCATTGTAACTTTTTTTATTGTCGCTGCGTCTTTGCCTGCAACAACCTTCAATATTTCTCTTAATGCCGGGAAATCAAATGGTTGGGGCTTTGGTGTATCAAGCTTTGTTTCTCAGGATATAACCAAAACTCTCAGTTTTGAGTCATCAGTAGAATATTTTATTAAGGGAGAATACGAGGCCGGATTACAAGCAGCGTTTACGCCAGTTTCATGGTTTTCCACTGGAGGAGGCTTCTTCCTGTTTACCGACGAAGGCTTCATATTTCCGGGTGTTACGGCAAATTTGAACTTTCTCGGTCGAAAAGCAAAGACAGGAATTCTGGGAGCAATCGGACTCGGTGACAGTATAAAAAAGCCATATATGTACCGGGTTGCTTCAAAATCGCACTTTGTAACAGAAGAATCCATAATTGATGTATGTTTCCAATGGCAGTTGATACACCCGCAAACCTTTTCCAGAACAGATTACTCAACCGATATAAAGGCATATGCCATTTCACCAGAAAATGAAAAATTCAGGATTTGTCTCGGCTTATCCAGTACTATTCGTATGGACAGCCGTCATTCCAGAAAATTTGAACCTTCTGCTGGAGTAAGTTTTGGATTTGATATTGGTACAGAGGAAAAGGGATACTATGCTTCAGCTTCATTCCTGCCATTGAATCCCAGAACAAGGCCGTGGATGATTACCAGCGGAATGCGGTTCTCACTATAAAAAAAGGTGCACATCATATGAAGTGCACCTTTTTTTTTATTCCACTAAAAATCAGACATTCAGAGTCAACAGACGCTGGCAGGCTTCTTTTACTGCATCGCGGTGGCCGAAAGCACTGAAACGGATGAAGCTTTCTCCGGCAGGACCGAATCCCGAACCTGGCGTTGTTACTACATTGCACTGATCAAGAATTGCGTCGAATACATCCCATGATTTACGTCCGGGGAATTTTACCCATACATAGGGAGCATTGTCGCCGCCGAATACTTCTACTCCAAGTTTCTTAAAGTGATCAGAAGTAACAGTATCGCGGATAATGCGGGCGTTTTCCAGATAAAAATCGGTAAGACCACGCATTTCTTTCATGCCTTCTTTACTAAGGGCTGCCATACCACCGGCCTGTGCAATGTTTGATGCACCGTTGAACAGTGTGGTATTAACGCGCTTGTAGTCAGCATTTACTGAACTGCCGTCTTCATATACCAGATCTTTTGGAACAACCGACCAGCCAAGACGTACACCGGTAAATCCGGCAGGCTTACTGAAGCTGTTGATTTCAATAGCGCAGGAACGGGCACCTTCAATTTCGTAAATGGTCTTTGGCAGTTTTTCATCGCGGATAAAGCAGGCGTATGCAGCATCAAAAATGATGATACAGCCGTGTGCTTTGGCATATGCAACCAGTTTTGTCAGTTCTTCGCGGGTAGAAGCAGCGCCGGTAGGGTTATTTGGAGAACAGAAATAAATCAGGCTGTTATCCGGCACAACGCTTAAATCTGGGAAGAAGTTGTTTTCTGCAGTACAGGGCATGTACACAATACCGCCGTAACCGTTTTCGCTGTATTTTTCTTTATGAGAACCGGCAGCGCGGGAAATAACGGAACCATCTACGTATACCGGATATGCAGGATCCTGAACGGCTACCTGAACACCGCTGCCAAACAGCGTCTGAATGCGGGCAATATCACATTTTGCACCGTCAGAAACAAAAACTTCATCAGCAGAAACATTGGTGTACCAGGTTTCTGCAATTTTTGCACGAAGATCATCATTTCCGCACTCTTCACCGTAACCGGAATAACCGGCAGCGGTAGAAAGCCCTTTGGCATATTCAGCCATGGCAGCATCAATGGCCGGTGTTAATGGTTCGGTAGTATTACCGATACCCAGACTGATGATTTTTGCATCTGGATGGGCTGCCTGATACTCACGGCGGCGACGTGCAACTTCCGGAAACAGATAGCCGGCGGTAAGTTCGGCAAAGCCGGGATTTCTCTTGATCATAGTATATCTCCTTGAGTGGACCGCGACATACGCAGCCCCACTCCTAACAAGTACTTATTTTTTTGCGGTATCGCCAGCACGAATAGCATTGCGCTTAACTTTTCCGCTGATGGTCTTAGGCAGTTCCGTAACAAATTCTACGATACGGGGATATTTGTACGGAGCGGTTTCAGTCTTTACGAAAGTCTTAATTTCCTTAACCAGTTCGTCGCTGGCGGTATAGCCCTTTGCCAGAACGATGGTAGCCTTTACAACCTGGCCGCGGATAGGATCCGGTGCACCGGTTACCGCACATTCCAGAACTGACGGATGACGCTGCAGAACAGATTCTACTTCAAAGGTACCGATACGGTAACCGGAACATTTGATAACGTCATCACAGCGGCCAACGAACCAGTAATAGCCTTCATCGTCTACCCATGCCTGATCACCAGTGTAGTAATAGCCGTCGTGAAAGGCAACAGCTGTTTTTTCAGGTTCACCGTAGTATTCGCATACCAGACCGGGAAACCGGCCGTCTGTTTCAGGGAACAGTTCCTTGTTAAGCTTAAAGGCAATCTGGCCAACCTGAGCGATACCAACATCTTCGTTGTTCTCATCAAGCAGGTGCAGGTCGTAGTATGGAGAAGGCTTACCTACACTACCCGGTTTAATCTTTTCACCGTCAAAGTTAAAGATACAAACGGTGGTTTCTGTCTGGCCAAAACCTTCGTGAATTTCATGTCCGGTCAGTTCCAGCCACTTATTGAATACTTCATCAGCCAGCGGCTCACCAGCAGTAGAACAGTGGGTCAGACTTGAAAGATCGATACCGGAAAGGTCTTCTTTAATCAGATAGCGGTAGATGGTTGGTGGTGCACAGAAGGTAGTTACGTGATGTTTTTCTACCTGGTGCAGCAGGTCAATAGGTTTGAACTTGCTGTGGTAGTCGTATACAAACAGGGCCGTTTCGCAGATCCACTGGCCATACAGGCGTCCCCATGAAGTTTTTGCCCAGCCGGTATCTGCTACCGTCAGATGAAGACCGCCGTTCTGAACATGCTGCCAGTACTTTGCAGTGGTAATGTGTCCCAGCGGATACAGGAAGTTATGCAGAGCCAGCTTTGGATGTGAGGTGGTTCCTGAAGTAAAGTATCCCAGCATGTAGTCATCATTGTGAGAAACCTGGTCCCGGGGAGGGGCAACAAAAGCAGGAGCTGATTTACAGCCTGCAGTAAAGTCATCCCAACCTGCAGGTGGATTTTCTACCGGCTTATCAACACCGGTTGCATTTACGAATACATAATGCTGAACAGTGGGAGATTCAGGCCGTGCTTCTTCGATATTTTTGATGACACTGGAATCTGTTACGGCAACGATTGCCTTGATCTTTGCAAAGTTGTTGCGGTAAATCAGGTCTTCTTTTGTCAGCATGTGGCTTGCCGGAATGGCAATGGCACCAAGCTTGTGCAAAGCCATCATGCTGATCCAGAATTCATAGCGGCGCTGCAGAATCAGCATGACAAAATCCCCGTGACCTATGCCTAACGACTGGTAATAGCTGGCAGCGGCATCAGACAGTTCTTTCATTCTGCCGAATGAAATGGAAATGTAATCATCCTCATCATTGGTCCATACCAGCGCTGGAGCATCCGGTTTCTTTGCTGCTATGGCATCCATTACGTCATAGGCAAAGTTAAAGTTTTCAGGAATAGTCAGTTTGTAGTTTTTATAAAAGTCCTCGTAGTTTTCAAAATCCATACGAGGTAAGAATTTTTCTTCCATTTTTTAAGTTCCTCAGTTCATATTCATAATAATCGTAATAAATTTGCAGGGGGCGCCGTCAAGGCAGTTCTGTCCATGTGGTTTCATGGAATCAAAATACACCGAATCTCCTGCACGCAGCTCTACTTCACTTGAACCAATCTGGACTTTCATATGACCTTCAACACAGTAGTTGAATTCCTGTCCGGGATGGGTTGTGGTATGAATGGTTTCAATGTCACCGGGATTAATGGTAACAAGGAACGGATCGATCATACGGTCTGCAAATCCAAAAGCAAGACTTTCAAAGTGATAATCTGAAAGACGGTCTACCGTAGCACCTTTTCCTTTTGGAGTAACAACATAAGAAACTTTACGGGCATCTTCACCGGTAATCAGAGTGTTTACGTCCATTTTGTACTCTTTTGCCATGCAGAAAAGTACACTTAACGGAATATCAACTTCACCGGATTCATAGCGGACATATTCTTCCACAGAGACTTTGCAGACCTGAGCGGCCTTTTCGACCGATACATCCAGGATATCACGCAGGCCAGCAAGGCGGTCTGCAACTGCTTTCATTTCTGAGTTCATAAGAATACCTCCAATAAACACCAAAACCGCAGGTAGCAGATACACTTCCTGCGGATTTGAGTATTATCCGCAACTGCGGACATTTTTTACTTTGTTTTATAACCAGAGCCTCATTCACCAGCGCAACTTCAGCCGGTGAACAAGTTCCTGCTTATTATTTGTTTTTCTCGCGGATATCGCGACGCTTAATCTTACCACTGATGGTTTTTGGCAGTTCCTCAACAAATTCAACGATACGTGGATATTTGTAAGGAGCAGTAGTTGTCTTAACAAAGGTCTGAATATCCTTAACCAGTTCCTCACCTGGTTCATAGCCCTTTGCAAGAACAATTGTTGCCTTAACTACCTGTCCGCGAACCGGATCAGGAGCTGCGGTTACTGCACATTCTACTACAGCCGGGTGCTGCATGAGAACACTTTCTACCTCAAAAGTACCAATGCGGTAACCAGAGCATTTGATTACGTCGTCACTGCGGCCGGTAAACCAGAAGAAACCGTCCTCATCACGCCAAGCAGTATCTCCGGTCCAGTAGTAACCGTCACGAAGAACATCTGCAGTTTTTTCGGGGTCGCGGTAATATTCGCAGAACAGGCCGGGGAACTTTCCGTTCTTCAGCGGGAATGCGATTTCACCAACTTCACCGTCCTCACACTCGCGTCCTTCATCGTTGAGCAGCACTACATTGTAATATGGTGCAGGCTTTCCGATGGAACCTGGTTTTACTCTCTCATTTCCGAAGTTCAGCAGGGACAGGGTGGTTTCTGTCTGGCCAAAACCTTCACGCAGTTCAATTCCGGTAATATCCTTCCAGCGGTTGAATACTTCGTCTGAAAGTGGTTCACCTGCAGTAGAACAGTGTTCCAGACTTTCAAGATTGAAACCGGAAAGGTCTTCCTGAATAAGGAAGCGGTAAATGGTTG
This sequence comes from Treponemataceae bacterium, assembly GCA_045597345.1. Taxonomy (GTDB): domain Bacteria; phylum Spirochaetota; class Spirochaetia; order Treponematales; family Treponemataceae; genus Treponema_I. The sequence continues at coordinate 69,998 of JAZLJW010000047.1, read as the reverse complement.
GCGGAGCACAGAAACTGGTAATTTTGTATTCCTCAATCTTTTTGATAAGATCAATTGGCTTAAAGCGAGCGTGATAGTCGTAAACAAATACGGCACATTCACAGGTAAGCTGACCATAGAGTTTTCCCCATACAGCTTTACCCCAACCGGTATCTGCAACGGTAAGATGCAGGCCGTCTTTTTTTACCTGCTGCCAGTATTTGGCAGTAACAATGTGTCCCAGTGGATAGGTAAAATCATGTGCAACCAGTTTTGGATGACTGGTAGTACCACTGGTAAAGTAAGCCAGCATGTAATCTGAGTTACTGTTGATTTCTGCACGTTCTTTTTTGTTGGCAGGAGATTTGAATGCCAGAGCTTTTCCGTTCTGTTCATCTTCCATAACCTTGTTGCAGCCTTCTACAAAGTCTACCCAAGGAGCTTCAAGAGCAGGAGTGTCATACACGGTACCGTCCACACCGGTCAGTTTTACACCGCAGGCAAGATCAAAACCATGAGGATTAACACCAATCAGAACTTTTACAGAAGGAGATTCAGGAAGTGAATCTGAAACGTGTTTAATGATATCACCGGCATTTACGGCTACAATACCTTTGATGGAAGCAGCATTGTTACGGTACACGATATCTTCTTTGGTAAGCATGTGGGTTGCAGGAATGACACAGGCACCCAGTTTGTGCAGAGCCAGAATTGAAATCCAGAATTCGTAGCGGCGCTGCAGAATCAGCATTACCATATCACCTTTACCGATGCCCTGTTCTGCAAAGAATGCAGCACAAACATCAGTACGGCGTTTGATTTCTGCATACGAAAACTCGTGAAATACACCTTCGTCGTTGGTCCATACAATGGCACGCTTGTTAGGAGTCTTCTGAGCCAGAACATCCATGACATCGTATGAAAAGTTATAGTTTTCAGGGACTTTCAGTTTATAGTTCTGAAAGAAATCTTCGTAATTTTCGAAGTTTGTTTTTTCAAGAAATAGTTCTTCCATTTATAGTGATTTCCTTAATTTACATGATGATGGCAAGGAATTTTGCACACTTGCCGTTCAGTGCCTGCATACCATGGGGACGGGTTGCATCAAAATAAAGGGAATCCCCTTCTTCAAGAACCATTTCTTTTCCGTCTACTACAATCTTCATGGATCCTTCAAGCATCAGGTTGAATTCGTGACCGGGATGAGAATTCAGGTGAAGTTCCTGTGTATCTTCAGGACAAACAGTAACCATGAATGGATCTGCTTTACGCCCCTGAAATCCGTGGGCAAGAGCCTGATATTTATAGTCCTTACGCCGGTCTACAGAAAGGCCACATCCTTTTTTGGTAAGGAAGTAGGACCGCATATGAGGTTCATCACCGGAAATAAGGGTGGTAATTTCAATATTGTAAGCGGTTGCCATAGAGTGGAGCACGCTTACAGGAATATCCTTTTCGCCAGACTCGTATTCAACATACTGTTCCGGAGTAAGGCCGCAGGTTTTTGCAGCTTCTTCAACCGAAACATCCATAATCTCTCTCAGACCAATAAGCCGGTCTGCAACCGCTTTAATTGCTTCGTTCATGTTTTTGATACTATCAGAACTTTAAAAATATTGCAACTACTTTAGTATTTTTAAAGTTCCATTTTTTCCTTGCCCCCTCCTTTTTCCAGTCTTATATTTAAACCGTACGTATTAATTAGTCTAACTACGAACGTTGAAAAATCGAGAGGCGGAATGGGGGCTGAAAAAAAATTGTTGAAGACCGGCGTCCATGCATTTGCATGGACAAACGATAGTTTCATTGCCGGTCTTCACCAATAGCGACGCTAGCTAGCGTTTTTTCAGACTCCAGTACGCCGGTAGATTTTTCAAATATTGCGGCATCATAAATTAATCCGTAAGTTTTTTTAAAGGAGAATGAGTATGGCAAAGTATGTTTGTTCTGTATGCGGTTACGTTCATGAAGGTGATGAACCACCAGCAGCATGTCCAACGTGTAAAGCACCGGCTTCAAAGTTCACAAAACAGGAAGGTGAAATGTCTTGGGCTTCTGAGCACGTTGTAGGGGTTGCAAAAGGTGTAAGCGAAGATATTCTTGCTGACCTGCGCGCCAACTTTAACGGCGAATGTTCGGAAGTAGGTATGTACCTGGCCATGGCTCGTGTTGCTCACCGCGAAGGTTATCCTGAAATTGGTCTGTATTATGAAAAAGCTGCCTGGGAAGAAGCAGAACATGCTGCAAAATTTGCAGAACTTCTGGGAGAATGCATTACCGACAGCACCAGGAAAAACCTGCAGATGCGCGTAGAAGCAGAAAACGGCGCCACTGCCGGGAAAACTGACCTTGCAAAACGTGCCAAAGACGCCGGTCTGGATGCCATTCACGACACCGTTCACGAAATGGCCCGTGATGAAGCCCGCCACGGAAAAGCCTTTGCAGGTCTTCTGAAACGCTATTTCGGATAAATCCACGGCATCCCGTACAATTTTCATAAAAAGAAGTAATACTTTTTTTGGTATTACTTCTTTTTTTTGTGTACATGATATACTTCCATTGTTTCATGCGAACTTATAATAAGGATGTGTATAATTTATGGCAGAAAAAGAACTGATTCCCATTTTTTTCGCTTGTGATGACAACTTTGTCCGCTTTACTATTGTTTCCATTACGTCATTAAAGGCAAATGCCAGCCGTAATTTCCACTACAACATTCATATTCTGTACACAGAAATGAGTCGTGAAATGAAAGACGTTGCATTAGCGCTGGCTGATGATGACTTTTCCATCTTCTTTGATGACGTTTCCCACTTTCTGAAGGCAGTAAACTATCGTCTGCATGTACGCGATTATTATTCCAAAACCACGTATTACCGCCTGTTTATCCCGGATTTATATCCTGAATATAAAAAGGCTCTGTACCTTGATAGTGATATCGCCATTCTCGGAGATATCTCAGAATTGTATCTGCATGATCTTGGCGAATATTACATGGCTGCCTGCCAGGATAAACTGGTTATTCAAACCCCGGTTTTCTGCGATTATGTCGAAAAGGTACTTGGCATTGACAGAAACCATTACTTCAATGCAGGTGTCATTCTTATTAACTGTGAGATTTTCCGTCAGGTACGGTTTCTTGACCAGTTTCTGAAAAAACTGCACGAATATGTATTCAGCGTCGCCCAGGATCAGGACTACCTGAATGTCCTGTGTAAAGACAAGATTCTCTGGCTTGATGGACGCTGGAATGCAGAAATGTGTGCGCAACAGCCCGGTGAACCAGGTTCCAATAAAATCCTCCACTACAACATGTGGAGCAAACCCTGGCATTTTAAAGAATGTCCCGGTAGTGACGAATTCTGGAAATACGCTGATCAGACAACCGTTGCTTCTGATATTCATACCATTCTTGATGCTTATACTGAACAGCAGAAAGAAAAAGATCTTGCCGCCGGTGAAAAACTGACAGAACTGGCAGTTTCTGAAACAAACCGTCCGGATAACTATCTGAACCGACAGACCATGATTCGTTCATTTGTCCGATACATCCAGGCATTCAGATTGTCCCCGGATGTAAAGCAAAGCGAAGAAAAGCTGCGCCTTCTCAAAAAAATTGATGAATACGAAATTAACGGACGGTTTGACCAGGATATTGAAGACCTTCCTATAGGACATGTCCTGAAACCCCAGGAAGTCAATTTTGAACGAAAAGGTCTTCTTGCCCAGTTTAAAGCATATACCGCACTGAAAAATGCCCGTCAATACCGGCGTAATCTGGTTTTAAAACGTGACTTGATTATTCGGGATATCAACGGCATTGAGAACCTTAAGGAGCTGAATGGCGGTTGTCTTATTACCTGTAACCATTTTAACATTCTTGACAGTTTTGCTCTGGAATATGTCTGGGACGAAATGAAAAAACTTGGCAAAAAAGGTCGTTTTTATCGTGTCATCCGCGAGGAATACTTTACCGGTATGGGTGGCTTCCTGGGATCAATACTCAGAAATGCAAACACACTGCCAATTTCGCAGAATCATCAGGTTATGAACGAATTCCTCCATGCCAGCATACACCTGTTACATCAGGGAAATTATATACTGGTTTACCCGGAACACGGTATGTGGTGGAACTACCGGAAGCCACGTCCAATGAAAAAAGGATTTTTCTCTCTGGCAGCACGTACTGACGTTCCTGTTCTCCCGGTCTTTATCACAATGGAAGATACAAAGCGGTTCGATGATGATGGATTCCCCATTCAGGCATACACCATCAATATTGGTAAACTTATATATCCAAAAGAAGGGGTTCATCGTCATGAAAATGTTGAATACCTTATGGAAGAAAACTATAAAGTCTGGAAAAAGATGTATGAGGATGCCTATAAAATTCCGTTATCCTATCTGACAGAGTAGATGATGGGCTGTTTGAATCAAACAGCCCGATTTTACACTCTTAAGTTTGACACTTTGAACATTTTCGTCTACCATTTTGCTCTATATGAGTAAACTGCCCGAAACAATTTACTACACCGATGAACTCAATGATGAGTTCGCCGGTGATAACATCAAGGCAAAAACCATTGATGGATCATGGGTATATGTACATCGGTCTCCATGGAAAGTATTTACCAGGTTTTTCTGGTACCGTATTGTTGCTACCCCACTGGCAAGACTGTATACCCGTCTTCATTACGGCCATCGTATCGTAAACAGAGAAATCTTCAAACAGATTCCAAAATCTACTGCCTTTTTTCTGTATGGAAACCACACGAACAATCTGTGTGATCCTTTGATTCCTACCATGATTACGTTTCCCAGAAGCGTCCATGTCATCGTTCATCCGAACAATGTCTCCATACCTGTTGCAGGAGCGATTATGCCCAGTCTTGGCGCAATACCACTCCCAGATGACCGGGAAGCTACCAAAAACTTCCTGCAGTGTATTGCTATTCGAGTAGCCCAGAAAAAATGCATCACCATTTACCCGGAAGCCCATATCTGGCCGTTCTACACGAAAATCCGTCCTTTTACCGCCCTCAGTTTCCGGTACCCCTGCCAGTACAACGTACCCGTAGTCTGCTTTACCAACACCTACCAGAAACGCAGATTCCGGAAAACACCGCGGATTGTTACGTATATAGATGGACCATTCTATCCGGACAAGAATCTGGGGCAGAAAGAACAGCGTGAGGATTTACGCAATAAGTGTTATAATGCCATGTGCGAACGTGCAAAAAATAACAACGTCGAGTTAATCAAATATGTAAAGAAAGACACCGACGGAGGTAATGAATAGTGAATATTTTATTCTGTGGGAATGATAAAGTCTTTGATGGGATGTTGACTTGTTCTCTTTCTATTTTCAAACGGACACAAACAAAGGAACCATTTCACTTTATTCTGTTTACTATGGATGTCAGTGATATCCGTGAAGATTACAAAGCAATATCTGACTCTCAGGTTCGTTTTTTTGAATCGGTAATAAAAGAATACAATCCGGAAAATACCGTTCGATTGGTTGATGTAAAGCCACTGTACGAAAAAGAATTCCGTGGCAGTCCTAACGAACAGTGCTACTGCTCACCCTACACACTGCTGCGCCTTTTCATTGATGAAGTTGACGACATTCCTGAAAAAGTGCTGTACCTTGACGCCGACATCATGTTCAACCGGGATATCAGTCTGCTCTACAATATTGATGTTTCTGACGTTGAATATGCCGGAGCTAATGACCACTATGGCAAATACCTTATTAACCCGCACTACATCAATGCCGGTGTACTTTTGTTTAATATCAAGCGCTGCAAGGAAACAAATCTCTTTGGTAAAGCCCGCGAATTGATTAAAACAAAAAAACTTATGTTTGCAGATCAGAGCGCCATTATCCGCAGTACCACAAAGAAAAAGCTGATTGCACAGAAGTTCAATGACCAGAAATTTCTGCACCCCAAAAGTACTGTTGTACGCCATTTTTCCAAACGTCTTTTCTGGTTACCCTACCCTCATACTGACAACATCAAACAGTGGCAGGTTTCAAAAGTACATAAGATTTTTGGCTACTATGAATTTGACGACATTTTGTACGAATATCTGTACCTGATTCAGAAATATAAAAGAGAGAATAATCAAGGAGTCCTGTAATGTCTGATAAACCAATTGTCCCCGTATTCTTTGCCTGTGACGATAACTTTGTTAAATTCACGATTGTTGCTATTACTTCATTAAAAGCAAATGCTGATACAGAACATTTCTACGATATTCATATCCTTTACACTGATATGAGCCGCGATATGAAGGAAGCCACCCTCGCACTGGCTGACGAAAATATCGGAATCACCTTTGATGATGTAACGCACTTTTTAAAAGCGGTTAACTATCGTCTGCATGTACGTGACTATTACTCAAAAACAACCTACTACCGTCTGTTTATCCCGGATTTGTATCCTGAATATGACAAAGCAATCTATATCGACAGTGACACTGCTATTCTTGGTAATGTTGCAGAAATGTACAACTACGATATCGGAGATAATTATGTAGGAGCCTGTAATGAACAGGCAATGATCCAGAGTGATGTATTTGGTACCTATGTAGAAAAGGTTCTGGGTTGCGACCGGTACAATTACTTTAATGCTGGTGTAATGCTCATTAACTGTAAACAATTCCGTGAACAGCACGTTCTTGATAAATTCATCAAGATGCTGCATGAATACACCTTTGTTGTTACTCAGGACGAAGATTACCTGAATGTCATCTGTAAAGATAAAGTATTCTGGCTTCCACAGGCATGGAACAGCGAAATGTTTGGAGTGTGTCCGGTAAAACCGGAAGACTTCAAAATCATTCACTACATCATGTGGAGTAAACCATGGCATTTCCATGATTGTCCTAACAAGGAATACTTCTGGAAATATGCAGAACAGACTGTAGTATATGATGAAATAAAGCAGATTCTCGATTCATATCCTGATGAACGCCGCGAGAAAGATAAGAAAGAAGCAGAACATCTGGAAAAAATTGCCATTACTGAAATCAATCGTGATGACAACTACCTGAACCGCCAGACTCTGATGAATTCGTTCAAGAAAGTAGTGAAGGCACTGGTTAAAAAAACTGAGATAAAACAGGCTGAAGACAGACTGCGCGTTCTTAAGAAAATTGATGAATATGAACTGGCAGGCCGCTTTGATGAAGACGTTGAAAATGACCCACCTGCACCAACACTGGAGCCAGGACAGGTTGACTTTGAACGTAAAAAACTGTCATCAAAAATTAAAGCTGTTATTGCTCATGAAAGAGCCAGAAAATTCAGACATTCCATGCAGCGTAAGCATAACCTGATAATTTCCGATATTACGGGTACCGAATATCTGGATGAAATCAACGGTGGTTGTGTCATCACCTGTAATCACTTTAATGCACTGGACAGTTTCGCTATTGAATATGTATGGGAAGCCCTGAAGAAAAAAGGCAAGAAAGGTAAATTCTTCCGCGTTATCCGTGAAGGAAACTATACCGGATTCCCTGGATTCTACGGAATGCTGATGCGCAATGTAAACACTCTGCCACTTTCTGCAAACCACAAAGTAATGATGGAATTCCTTACCGCCACTGATAATCTTCTGAAAGAAGGTAACTACGTCCTGGTATATCCTGAACAGGGTATGTGGTGGAACTACCGCAAACCCCGTCCGATGAAGAAAGGCGCTTTCAGTTTTGCAGTAAAAGCAAAAGTTCCGGTTCTGCCCGTTTTCATTACCATGCAGGACAGCCACTACATTGGTAACGATGGTTTCCCTGTGCAGGAGTACACCATCAACATCTGCAAGCCGATTTATCCACAAGAGATTTTTACCAAAAGTGAAAATCTTGATTATCTTATGGAGTGTAACTATACAGAATGGAAAGATGTTTATGAAAAGACATATCAAATTCCATTAACGTATAAAACCGAATAAGATATCAGGTACACATGAAAAAACTTATTTTCTCTTTAACAGGCCTTATATTAGGCATTGGTTTATATGCACAGGCATCAACGTCAATTAGTGCTGCCTGTACATCACTTATTGATGAATTTATGAATTGCCGTCTTGAACTTGCAGTTGTTGACCGGTCAAAAGATCTGGAAAAAGCAGAATCCATTCTTTATGGATTCATTGCTGATCATGAGTCACTGGTCAGCCAGCTTTCCCCGCAGGAACAGGTAATCATTACCAATTTCTATGTCAATGAGCGGTATGCGCTGTATTGGGATATGCCTGAAAAAAACGACTTTGTCCGGGGTTTTCTGAAAGACCAGATGAATGTTATTGAATCCTGGGGTGCCAATATAAAGAACAATGCCTGCAACAAATGGCTTCTGGCCACCCGTGCAGATGTTACATCCTGTTACATGAGTTACACTGTTGCTGATGTCATGAAATATGGACTTGCCTTGAAACCCATGTATGAAGAAGCAGTAAAGCAGGACCCTGAATTCTGCTATGGGCTGATAAATCTGGGCCAATGGTATTTTTGGGCTCCGGGTATTTCCGGCGGAAGTAAGAAAAAAGCGACAAACTGTCTGGAACGGGCATATGCAGCAGCAAAAACACCTGCAGAAAAGTACTATGCCTGTTACTTTTATTCCCAGATGCTGTTCGAAAACGGAAAAACTGCAGATGCTGCAAAAATTCTGGCAGAAGCCGAAGCAATTCTGCCAGACAGCATAAACATCAAAACAGCAAAAAAAGCAAATAAAGACGGTCTGTCCTTATTTGCTTATCAGAAAAAAAACTCATCCCTGTCGGAAGAAGCTGCTGACAAGGATAAATAATCAATCAGGTCAGTCAATAACAGAGATATTCAGGGTTACTGTCTGACCTTTCTTTTCTTCAGGACGAACAAAGGTGTAGGTAACGGTATCACCATCACAGGCAGTAACAGTCATGTGATAGCGGGCAGTCTTCTGATAGTCTGAATCCAGGAATTCATCTTTTGAAGCGTATTCAGCCACATCCAGGTATACATCACCTTTAGAGAAAGAGAAATCAGTAACAAAGCCTCTGTATCCTTCAATAACTTCACCGGTTGCTTTATTTTCCAGAGAGAATTTCATGAACGGATAGCTGGTCAGTTTCCAGTCATCGTTTTCCTGTACGACAGTCTGTCCTACATCATCCATAGTCGGGTTCAGAACAGCTCCGATGAATGTTGAAATAACGTTGTCTGATTTGCCTTCAAGAGCATCCAGATCAAGTTTTGCACTGGATCCGTCTTCGCGGTCGATACAATCGTAATCGATCTTGCTTCCGGTAATGGTATAGGCCAGATCATAGGTGTGACCAGCTTTAAGATTGGTGATGATGGTGATAGGGAAAATGGTGTAGGAATTTCCGTTCTGGTAGAGAATACCAAAGGTATGAACACCGGCATTGGTGTGCATGGTTTTAATCACACCGAATTTGTTCAGCAGGTCATAGGTTTCACCGTCAAATTTCTGTACGGCAAGTGACAGTTTGATAACTACGGTTACCTGATCTTCAGAAAACTCCGCTTCTGTTGGGTAGTATCCCACGTCAGCTTCAGGAATAGGGGTAGAAGCACAGCCGGCAAGGAGGCTTACGGCCAGCAGAATACCTGCCAGAATAGTCAATTTTTTCATAAATAAAAACTCCTTAAAAGCCACCGCGGCAGCGGCAGCACATGATAAAAATTAACTGATTATTATCATAAAAGGAGTTTTAAGGGAATTGTAATTATTTCGGGTTGGTCAGTCTTCGCGCTCTTCTTCTGCAGCCTGTACTTCAGGGAATGCTGAGTACATGGGTTTTACATCAAGGCCACGAAGTTCACGGTCTACGTAGTTTTTGGTAACCTTTGCAACAACACCGCTTAATGCCAGAACACCAATCAGGTTAGGAATCATCATAAGACCGTTGAAGGTATCAGAAAGATCCCAGGCCAGATCAAGGCTCATGGTGCAGCCAAAGTAAATTACTACGACAAAGAAACATTTGTAGAATACTACGGAGTTACGGCCAAACAGGTATTCAAAGGCCTGCGAACCATAGTGGCTCCAGCCAAGAACGGTTGAATAGGCAAAAGGAAGAATGGCAAGGGCAATGAATGCAGGTCCGAATTTTCCGAATACGGTAGCAAAAGCCTCTCCAACAAGGCCGGCACCGGCGTTACCGCTGATCATCATACCGGTGTTCAGGTCTACCAGACCACTTGAAAGGATAACAAGGGCTGTAAGAGTACATACAACGATGGTATCTGCAAATACTTCAAAGATACCCCACATACCCTGACGAACCGGTTCCTTAACGTTACTGCTTGAGTGAACCATTACAGAAGAACCAAGACCGGCTTCGTTACTGAAAGCACCGCGTTTGAACCCCCAGGTAATGGCCATTTTAATGCCGTAACCCAGCACACCGCCGCCAACAGCTTTGGCACCGAAAGCACCCTTAAAGATAGAAGCAAATACGGGGCCGATGGTTCCGATATGGGCAAAAACAACAATCAGGGCAAATACGATATAAGCAAGTGCCATGAAGGGAACCAGTTTTTCGGTAACTTTTGCAATACGCTTAAGGCCACCCACAATTACCAGGCTTGAAAGGATAACCAGAGCAATACCGGTAACGAATGGCGGAATATTAAAGGCACTTTCCATGTTTCCGGAGATAGAGTTTACCTGACTCATGTTACCAATACCGAAACTTGCCAGAAGGCAGAAAACGGCAAAAAGGACTGCAAGGATTTTTCCTACGTGTTTGAATCCTTTAAAAGCGCCAAGACCGTCAGAAAGGTAGTACATGGCACCACCGTTCCATTCACCGCGGTCATTCTTGCGGCGGTAGAAAATACCCAGAACGTTTTCTGAGTAATTGGTCATCATGCCGAACAGTGCCATAACCCACATCCAGAAAATAGCACCCGGACCACCTTTGATGATGGCGGTAGCAACACCTACGATATTACCGGTACCAATGGTTGCAGCAAGGGCCGTACAAAGGCTCTGAAACTGTGAAATTGATTTATCTTCTTTGCCAGTATGAGTTGTTACGTGTTTATCTTTGAAAATGGCCCCAAGGGTCTTTTTGTTCCAGTGGACAAAGTGAGAAAACTGGAACCCCTTGTTTACAACGGTCATGACAACGCCGGCAATAAACAGCAGTGCGATACCGAAGGTACCCCATACAATGCCGTTGATTGTGTTGTTTACATTGGTGATTGTTTCTATCATAACTACCTCTTTTTTTGTGGATGCGAGGCAGCCCGGCCGGTATGCGGGATACCGGAAAACTACCAGCACCCTGCGTCATTACAAGATGCGGTCAGTGTACCATACCTTCTGTCAAATTTCAATAATACTGCAGAAAGTTTAATAAACTTAAAGTTTTTCACACCGGCAGCGGATATCGGTATACACATTTTCACTGGTATCCGCTACACTGTCTGTATTATGAATAATGCAATCATTACCGTAGTAGGTTCAGACCAGGTGGGCATTATTGCCGCCGTTAGTGCGTATCTTTCAGAAAAGAAGATTAACATTGCAGATATTACCCAGACTATTCTCAGTGGTAACTTCGTTATGATGATGATGGTAGACCTGTCAGCTTCAGAAAAAACCATTGCCGACATGAGAGCCGACCTTGAGGCACTGGGTGCCAGAATGGGCGTAGAAATCAACGTTATGCACGAGCGTGTATTCAACAGCATGCAGCGCGTATAACCGCACCACAAATCACATTTAAGGATTCCACATGTTATATACCGGTGAAGAAATACAGGAAACTGTAGACATGTTCATGCGCCACAAGCTTGATGTGCGCTGTATTACCATGGGTATTTCCCTTTTGGACTGTGCCGAAAGCGACCCGAAAAAAGCCTGCGACAAGATTTATGACAAAATCATGCGCAAAGCCGGCAATCTGGTTAAAACCGGACAGGATATTGAAAAAGAATTTGGTGTGCCGATTATCAATAAACGCATTTCTGTTACCCCTATCGCTCTGGTAGCCGGTGCCAGCAATGCAAAAAGCTATGTTGACTACTGCCGCACCCTTGACCGTTGTGCCAAAGAGCTGGGCGTTAACTTTATCGGCGGTTTTTCTGCTCTGGTTCCAAAAGGCATAACACCAGCCGACCGCATCCTGATGGAATCAATTCCAGAAGCTCTGGCTTCTACCAGCTACGTATGTTCCAGCGTAAACGTAGGATCTACCAAAGCCGGTATCAACATGGATGCTGTTAAGATTATGGGTGATGTCATCAAGAAGACTGCAGAAGCCAGCAAAGACTGCGAATGTAACGGTTGTGCCAAGCTGGTAGTATTCTGTAACGCCCCGGAAGATAACCCCTTTATGGCCGGCGCCTTCCACGGACCGGGAGAAGCTGACAGCGTTATTAACGTTGGTGTTTCAGGTCCTGGTGTTATTCTGGCCGCTGCCCGTGAATACAAAGGCCGCCCTATTAACGAACTGGGTGAAGGTATTAAAAAGATGGCATTCAAGATTACCCGTCTGGGCCAGCTGGTTGGTAGTGAAGCTGCAAAACGTCTGGGCGTTGACTTTGGTATTCTGGACCTTTCTCTGGCCCCAACGCCTGAAGTTGGCGACTCTGTTGCCCGCATCATTGAAGAAATGGGTATTGAAGGCTGTGGAGCCCCCGGTACCACTGCTGCCCTTGCCATGCTGACCGATATGGTTAAGAAAGGCGGCGTAATGGCCAGCACTTCTGTTGGTGGTTTAAGCGGTGCATTCATTCCGGTTTCAGAAGACGAAGGTATGATCAACGCCGTTCAGCAAGGTTCCATCTGCCTTGAAAAACTTGAAGCCATGACCACCGTATGTTCTGTTGGTCTTGATATGATCGCTATTCCCGGTGATACTCCGGCAACCACTATTTCCGGCATTATGGCTGATGAATTTGCCATCGGTATGGTAAACAGCAAAACAACGGCTGTGCGCATCATTCCGGCCCCCGGCAAAAAAGAAGGCGAATGGGTTGAATTCGGTGGTCTTCTGGGCGGTATGCCCTGTATGAAGGTAAGCAAGTTCGGTTGTGCCGACTTTATTAACCGTGGCGGCCGCATTCCGGCTCCTATCCACAGTTTCAGAAACTGACGTTGGTCTGACATCCCTGTCAGACCAACTTACTGAGTTTTGCTAGCGCAAAACTCAACAGTTATGGCGCCATCCGTGGCGCGAATTTTTTTGGCTTCCATGCCAACAAACCCGACGTTTATGGCGCCATCCGTGGCGCCAATTTTTTTGGCGTCCATGGCGCCATATTCAGCGGACACTTCGACAGGCTCGGTAATCCTATTCAGGAATCAGTGAGCCTGTTTTTTGTCGGGAAGGCGGCTGGGAATCAGATTTTCGACTGGAAGAAAAGTACGGTCTGCCAGGTACCCGCAATCCGGGTCCTTCCTAAGATATTCGTTGAACAAGGGCATGAACCGGTAGCAGGCAAATTCACAGCGTGATCTCAGCCATAAGGGATATGTACTGAACTCTGATTCAAATTCCTTTATCATACTGATTTGAGCAAGCATGCTACAAATAGTAGAGATTACCTGCAATGTCCATAGCTGCTTTGCGTCTTCCACATTGTATACGTTCTGACCTTTGTTATAGGGAAGGTCTTCTGGCTGCCAGCAGACATACTCCATTTCTCCTGCAGCAACTTTTTCAAGATTTATGAATTCCCAGTTGTAATCACCTTCGCCACCAAACGGACTGCGGGTTCCAAACATTGTGTATGTTCTGAGCGTAAAATACAGTTTTTCCAGAGACCTTCGTAACTCAAAAAATCATTCCTTGGTTTTATCAGAGTCCACTCTTTTTCTGGCTCTTTTTTTGATTTCATTAAAACCTCATGCATATCTGCGGAAAATGCCGGGAGTATTGCGGACAAAACGTCTTGGGTTTGATGTGCGGTATTTGCTGGCAGCCTGCTGCGCCATTTTATCTGCCAGAAAATATACGGCTTCAAAAGATCCTGACTGAACTGCTTTTTTGCTGGTGTTTCTTTCGGTATTTACGGTTTTCATCTGCACATCTCCTTATCTCTGACACCATTAATCTAGATTCGAAAATGCCAATCGTAAAATAATAATCTGTTATTTCAGAGCAAAAAGATTAAAACCGCGAATCCTCTCAATACCCTGGTTGTACCCCCTGCTTGCAACCATCAAATGTCGTGATTTAATTCCCGTATCCACCAGCGCTTTTTCTATGGCATCAAGATTGTCGAAGAAATCGCTGATAACAATCAGGTTATCATCGTCCTTAAACGTCTTCCCGATATACCTGATTCCCAATGCCATATTGGTTCCCCCGCCAGAAGGAAAATCATGTATCTTATTCCGGTCTTCATACGAAACCTCAGACAGTAACCCGGTATCCCAGAACACTATCTTTGACCGCTTGTGAAACCGTGTATTTTTAAGCGTTGTAACCACATCATCAAGAGTACTCCGGTCCATGGAACCGGAACAGTCCACCAGAATATACACGGCCGGATTCAAATACCGCTCTCTTTCTACATATTTACTGATAAGAACCCCGGTATTTCCCTGTTTCCTTCTGTTGTAGTTGTACACCGGGTCACTGCGACTGCCCTTTACCTTCTTCGGCATCACCTGATGCACTGCCTCTTCCAGAGAATCATAATGCTTACCCTGCACCGTAATCCGTTTTCCACTGCCCGAACCGGAACCGGGAGCCGTGTTTTTTGCGCCTGCTGGCAGAGGTCCTGGTTTTATACCCATTGAACCGGAATCATAGTCTTCAGGAGTCTGCTGCCGGTAAATGGTAATCTGACTGCCATCAGGCATAGTGTTGTCTTTTTCAAGATTCCGGGCCAGTGTGCGCAGTTTTGATGCAATCTGACCTTCGGTTAACTCCTTAACCCACGTATACCCATTCGCCTGTTTAACAATTTCTTTCCCCAACTCCTTTTTTACCGTCATTTTCTGCAGGTAAAACAGATAGGACTGACCGTCTTCCATTCCCAAATCTTTGGGGAAAATTCCCCCTGATGGAACACGGAACGTTTTTTTGATTGTATCTGCCAGCAACTCCTGTTCATAAGGGGAAAAGAGCTTTGAATTAACTTCACAGTCCATTGCCATGTTCAAAACATAATGCACCATTTCATTGCGTCTGGGACTGTCTTTTTTCAGGTCGGGAAAATATCTGGCAAGCTGGTTTTCAAAGACCAAATCTGCAGCCTGATGAGCCAGTTCTGAATACCGGTTATGCTGAAACAGAATATGGCCTGCTTCATGCATAAAAAGACCTTCAACTTGCGGAGTCTGAATGACATAACAGCGGGTTTTCGAATCATAAAAACTTCTGGCCGTTACTGTCCCTGCCTGTTTTGGAATCCACTGCACATCCACCGGCAGGTACTGCAGTTTCTGGAGTACGGAATTAAACTGCGCAAACATTTACACCGCCATTAAGTATTTCTGCAGTGGCATCCAGCAGCGTCCGTCGTAGACAGATACCACACGTTCAAACAGGTCATAGTGATTAACCGGTATGATGCCGGAAGTCAGGGCACAGGTGGTAAACACACGATTCTGGCGCTGCAGAACTGTTTCGCAAATACTACCCCGCTCGTCAATAATACGGACAAGACTGAAATCAACATTCTTACCCTTTTTCTCTCCCAGCAGTGATAAAAGTACATCCGCTATGGTCTTTACCGCTGTTAAAGAAACGGTATCCCGCAGGTGAACCTTATTTGCAATCTGAGTCAGCATTTGTGCAGCTTTTGCTTCTGACCAGAGGAAATCCCGGTTTGTTGAAACCATCCGTGAAATATTGCGTGCATAGTCATTTAATTTAGTACTCATGACCTGACAGAATAAGGTTGCGCTTTTTTCTGTAAGTTCCAGACTGTCAGCCAGCTGATGCATTTCTGTAATGATTTCTGAAACAGATTTATCCATAAGCTCATCAGCGGTGAATTCCCGTTTTGCCAGATTGAAAATGACTCCTTTCATGATCTTGTGCAGCGACTGCAGATAGGCAGCATGCTCCTTTTCTGAGGCAAAATTATTGGTACCAAGACCGACAAGTCCGTCCAGGGCTTCATCGATATAGGGATTTCCGATCTTCAATGACAGGGTTCGTATGGCTATGATAACTTCGGCAAGATAACTGATGGTTCTGCCAGACATGAAATTCAGAACACGTTTCTGATTGTCCGGGCTGTCACTGTACACGTCGTGAAATGACTTATTCCTGCTGTCAAAAGATTCTTCAGGATACGTAACAATCAGACTGCACAGTTCCTGCTGCAGTTTCTGTCTGATCTGAGACCGCTCTTCTTCAGACTGTTCCATACGGGTATATTCAGGAACATCATCAATGGGTGAAAGAAATTCCTGAACCACTTCCTGGGGAGAACGGGGAAGCAGATTAATGACGCAGAATCTGTTCAGGGCCGGGGCGGTAATTTCAAAATAATCAGGCAGGTTTTCCTTATAGTTGGCGGCAGAAATAATCAGAGTGTCTTCCGGCAGAAGGTCTCCATTACCGATGCAGCGGTCAAAAATCAGGCGGAAAAGGGATCCCTGAACTTCTGAGGGGGCTGTAGAAAGTTCATCGATGAAAAGAATGGTAGGACGGCCGACTTTGTGTTCATTCATGATGCGGGTATACCAGTAAGGCTCAAGAAATTCCAGATGTTTTTTGCCGGTATTAACCTGATATCCCTGTACTTCTTCTTTTGCAAACGAAGACCCGATGATTGTTTCTACGTGATAATTGTTGGTTTCGGCCCATTTTTTGACCAGCGTGGTTTTGCCGTAGCCAGGATTTGATACAAACAGTACCGGCACCTTTGATTCACGGCAAACTTCAATTCCGGTATACACCAGGTTAGTTAAACGTCCCATGTATTCCCCTTTATGACGTTATTCTTTGCATTCGTTTTTACAAACACTACTATAGGTTGAATTATTCCGTTCGTAAAAATTGCAGGCGAGATGCTGAGACAAGCTCAGCATGACAGGTTATCATCATTCATAGTCAAGCTCAGCATGACAGGTTATCAACATTCATTATCAAGCTCAGCATGACTGGTTATCATCATTCATAGTCAAGTTCAGCATGCCAGATCAGGCGGCAAGGCCGTATTCCACAGCCTGTTCCCGGATTTTTTTCAGGATATTGCGGACTGTGCTGTGGCTTACATTCACCTTTTCAGCAATCTGGCGCAGTGACAGGGGCTTATCTAAGCCATAGCCGGAATAAGCCCGAATGATATACGACTCTTCTGAGGTAAGGGTATCAAGGAAATATTCCAGTTCTGAACGCAGTTCTTTTTTCTCCCAGGCAGTTTCCGGAGAATCATAGATATCATCTTCGTATAAATCGCCGAAGGAAGTGCTGTCTTCGCCGCAGGGAGCATCCAGGGAATAGTCGCATACCGGAAGACCTTCTGTATGGTTTTTCAGCTGGTTCTGGGGAATACGGATAGCACGTTCGTAATTCATCAGGTTGCTGCGGATTTCTTCTTCAATCCAGTGCTTTGCATAGGTAATCAGCTTGTTGCCGGAGTTTACATTGAATTTTTCTACGGCATGCATAAAGCCCATGGTGCCGCATACCAGTTTGTCTTCAACATCCAGAAAGCTGGAAGCGAATTTGCCTTTGCAGGCAGTCTGGACAATAAACCGGATGTTTGACTGCAATAACTGTCTCTTTGCTTTTTCACTGCCATTCTGGGCAGCCAAAATCAGTTTTGCTTCTTCTTCCCGGGAAAGAACCGGACCTACACCGATTGATTTTACAAAAGCTTCTACTACGTTCATACGATTACCCCTTGCGTTCGTTGGATTCAGGCTTTATTGCCGTACATCCTTATAAATCCGATTTATGTATGAAAAAGCCGTACATAAATATAAAAAATGAAAAAAAATGTGCTAAAATGTGATGTATGAGCGAAGTCACTGATAAATGGGATGTTTTAAATCCGAAATCTGATTTTTTTGACCGTGTTATTTCTGATATCAAGAAAGATCCGACACTGCAGGTTGGTCACATTACCCAATGGGAATGGGACGACATGAAGGCTTTTTATGCCTATGACGTGGCGATTGAACTGATTGAAAAATATGATTCATCAAAAAACAATTCCATTGAGGCCTATTTGTGGAAGCCTATCCGCGGTGCATTCTTAAAGGGAATCAATGATCTTCCTGCCATAAAAAAGCGGGAAGCCAGGTTCTATGCGGATAAGGAAGCAAAGGAACAGGAAGACAAAGATTTTGAAGCCGGTATCTACCATGTTGAAGATACCCGCGTCTACCGAAGCGAAAGTGAAGCTCTGGAAGAAGAATCAAAAGAGGTAGAACTCAGAAAACAATTGCGGCTGTACCTGCAGAAATATCTGCCTGATTCTGAACACGATGACAGAATAGACATGCTCTTTGACCGGCTGGGAATACAGAATGTGGCAGGAGCAAGCCCCTTAACGTATCCCCAGCTGGCAGACAAATATGAAAAGACTGGCAGTCAGAAACACAGAATTAATGAGGTAAAGAAAGACCTGAATGAAATAAACCGGATTCTGGTAAATCATCCGGATTACAAAAAGCTGGCAAAGTTCAACAAAACCGGCGATGTTATCGGCGAAAACGATATGGCGCTGCTACGGTACATTGCAGAAAGCAACGGGCGGTGTGACGGGCAGCTGAAATACCCCAATTCTGATGACATTATCCGGGATCTTTCGGGCATGTTTAACTGCCGCGATACAGTAAGCCGGTCAATAAAACGCCTGAGGGAAATAAAAGGCTGTGTATTTGAACTGCGGGGGAGACACCGTGGATACGAACTGATGAATAAGGAGGATGTTCTGGGGCTTACCACCGATGACCTTCTGGCAGTTTCCATCATGCAGTATATTGTGCGGGGGCTGCCTCAGGGGCCGGTAAAACACAGTTTTGAAACAGTTCTTTCTACGCTTCTTATTGAAATGAAAGGCCGTGCAAACCTGGGAGAAGACCTGATACAAGACGATGAACCCATAGGTATTCAGTTGGATTTGTCCTTAGTCTATGCCGGGCACAAAGACTGCGACTACAAGCTGTTCTCAGACTGCTTTCTGTGCGCAAGACGTCATTTTCCCTGTTCATTCCAATATACAGATACCCATAACAATACCTATACGGTTACCGGCCATCCCCACTACATTTTCCTGTACCATGGAGACTGGCTTGCCCTGATTTTTTCGGAAGAGAAAAACATGCTACAATGGTATTCAATGAACCGCATGACATCGTTTGAAATACACCGGGATGCCCACTTCCGGCTGCAAAACGATTTTCATGCCGGAGCCTACATAAAGGTACTGATCCGGCATATCGGACAGGTGCTGTAAAGGCTGCCACGGAGACTTTTAAGGAGAAAAAATGATTTACTGTTCCGTTTGTGGAAATCCGGTTAACCATACCATAAAAACAGATGACGGCAAATATTGCAGCTGCCCCGAATGTTCCTTTTTTTCAGGGCAGCACATTTTTTACCCCTACCCGGCAGGCTTTACCAATGAAAAAGGCAAAATCCAGCATTCCTGCATTTATTGCGCTCACCGTGGAGCCGAACAACTGCACAGCAGCGCCGTTACCTGCAAGGACCTGCTGGATTACCTGTAAGCCGGTAATTACTCACCGAACCCGATGTGACGAATTTCTTCATTGTTGAACTTTTCGTGGTTGCACATTTCGATTACAGCCGCCATATCCGGTTCTTTGCCGGTAAGAATTTCGTCAATGTCGATTTTCCGCACGATATTGTCAATTTCGCCACCGCTGAATTCATAACGTTTAGCCAGCGTTTCAATGTCGTCATCTGAAAGACAGCTGATTTTACTGCGCCAGATCTGTTTGCGGCTTTCCAGATCCGGTTTTTCATACTTAACCTTGAACAGGAAACGACGTTCAAATGCAGCATCCATGTTATCCGGCAGGTTGGTAGTAGCAATCAGAATTCCTTCCAGATTCTCAATTTCTTCCAGAAGAATATTCTGGATGGCATTTTCCTCCTGAGCAACATTTCCCGAATTACTATCCTTGCGTTTTGAAATAAGGGCATCGGCTTCATTCAAGAGCAGGATAGGCAGTGGTTCATTGTTCTTTGCGGCAGCCTTGCATTCTTTTTTGTAGCTGGTAAAGATTTTTTTTACCCGTTTCTGGCTTTCACCAAAGAAGCATGTTTTTGCTTCACTGATATCAACGTGATGCACGGCACGACTCGTCTGCCTTGCAATCTGCAGTACCGATTCCGTTTTACCGGTACCGGGGGCCCCGTACAGCAGCACGGCAACGCCCTTTTTCATACCTTTGGAATCAAGACGGCGCTGCATGGCGGTAAAGTTTTCCTTATCCATAATGCCATAAAGCGTATCAAGCTGCTTGTTCATTTCATCAGAGTAGAACAGCTGTTTTTCCACGATGTCTGCAGACTGAATCAGGTCAGGATTGGCGCCTTTCAGCAGAAATGATTCAGCTTCTTCCCCAAGAAAGGTTGTAAGAGCTTCGTCTGTAAGATAGATTCCTGCGTTTTCAAAAACCGGTGCTTCTTCCATTTCAACAAGACCTTTCTCAATCAGCTCGTTGGTACCGTTCATGAATTCCTTGCGAACTTCATTTTTTTCTTTTGGAATGGAATACAGATCGTTGATGATTTTTGCAATGCTGGCAGATTCATTTCTGAACATCCGATAATGCATAACGATATACAAACAGGCACGAAGACGGGTATCTTCAATCATTTCAACCAGACGGCGTACTCCTTCGCAGTCTCTCCACATTCTTTCACCCATCCGTACAGCTGCCTGAATGGCAGAAGGCCCCTGGTCATCCATCATCTTATACATCTGACCGACAAACCGACTCATACTTTTGCGTGCCAGTGCTTCGCGCTTATCAATAGGACGTTCATCCTGAATTGCATTGGTAATATAATCAGGAATGACGAAATCAGTGGTGATAAGCCTGCCACGACGTTCTGCATACATGAGGATGTTGTTTTCGATCATATCATCAAAGGCCTTTTTATGACGCTGCAGCTCATAGGATTCTATATGAAGCGCTTTGGCCAGTTCTCTAAGGGACATGGACGAGTCGTTTTCCAGATAGCAACTGTATATCAGCGTAAAGAGCATAATCTGAAAATCTGTTCCATAGCCCAGGTAATCATGCACAATCTGAATCCGTTTCTTTACTTCGTCCTTATTCTGTTCTTCTTTTGAAGACAGCTGTCCTGCAAGAATTACCAGGGTATCCATCATGGATTCCTGCACGTCATCACCATATACAGACTGTTCGATATCCCTGAAAATATCGTTCATGTTTACATCTTTGTCATTCTGATTTCCAGTATCATCGTCGTCAATGTCAATGTAGTCATGTAATGAATCTCTTCTCATCTTTTCCCCCTGATAATTCTTCTTTTCTGTTGCAGATATATAGTAGGTACGATATAGGAAATCGTAAAAAAGAAAGGCGATGTCCGTAATAAGGAATATGACGATTGGCATAGCCTGATAGTAATACTATTCGCATAATAGACGATTCGGGTTTACACTGATAGTGCTGTTATTTCAAAAGAGGTGCTGCCGCTGCCACGGTGGCTTTAAAGGGGAGAAAATGTCAGAAAATCAGAATCAGCTGGATCATCTGGTACAGCTGGATGTGGCTATTGGTGGCGGAAAAAACAGTTTTTCCATGAGCCGCGGTAGTTTTACCTATAACACCAAAGTTTTCTGGAAAAAAACATTAAAGCAGACCGACCGTACCAGAACAGATGACGGCTGGCTGCTTACTTACTGCGATGCTGACCGTTCATATTCACTCAGCTTTCTTCTTACCATACATGATGACGGATTCAGCCTTTCCTGCGTGGAAGATAATCCGGTACTGAGCGATGGCAGTGTCGTTAACCGCTGGTGGATTTCAATACCCTGTAAAAAAGATGAACACTTTTACGGCTGTGGTGAAACATACAGCGAACTGGATTTACGCGGACAGAAAGTTCGTATCTGGGTTGCCGAGCATCAGAATGCCGGCCGTATCGGAAAAAAGCTGATTAAAGAAAAACTCAGGGGAAAGCGGCCGTTCAAAACACTGCCCTTTGACCGGTACGAGTCGTATTATGCACAGCCAACCTTTGTTTCAAGCCGGAAATATGCCGTTCACTGCAATGTAAACACCTACAGCGTTTTTGACTTTACAGCCGACGACCACATAACCCTGGAATTTCAGGAGTCGCCGGAACTGCAGCTGATACGATCAAATTCCTTTACTGAACTTTCAGAGCATCTTTCTGCTGTTCTTGGCCGACCGCCAGTATTGCCCTCATGGGTACACGATGGTGCCATTCTTGCCATGCAGGACTGGAGTTTTGAAAAAGGCGTCACCAGCCAGAAAAACGACGGCTGCGGCAACGTGGACCGGAAAATTGCTGCAGCCCGTGATGCCGGCATCCCGGTAACCGGTGTATGGTGTCAGGACTGGTGTGGCTGCCGCTGTACAAAGTTCGGCTACCAGGTTATGTGGAACTGGGAATACAGTCAGGAACAGTATGCAGACCTGCCGGCGCATATTGAGAAGTGGAAAGCTGACGGTGTCCGTTTTTTAGGATACATCAATCCATTTATTGCCCTTGAAAAAAACATTTATAAGGAAGCAGCCGAAAAAGGCTACTGCGTAAAGAATGCAGAGGGCAAAGATTATCTTGTTACCATTACCACCTTCCCCGCTGCCATGATTGACTTTACCAACCCCGAAGCCTATGCCTGGTATAAAGAAATCATCAAGAAAAACCTGATTGGCATTGGTATGGGTGGCTGGATGGCCGATTTTGGTGAGTATTTGCCGGTAGACGCTGTTCTGTACAGTGGTCAGGATGCGGCAGAACTGCATAATCAGTGGCCTGCCATTTGGGCCCGCATGAACCGTGAAGCCATAGAAGAATGCGGAAAACTGGGAGAAGTGTTCTTCTTTACCCGGGCAGGCCACACCGGTACCATCAGCACCAGTACTTTAATGTGGACCGGTGACCAGCATGTTGACTGGTCAGTTGATGACGGTCTTGCATCCGTTATTCCGGCAACGCTCAGTCTTGCCATGAGTGGATACCCCATGGCACACAGTGACGTTGGCGGTTATACTACCGTAATGCATATGACCCGCAGTACGGAACTTCTGATGCGCTGGGCAGAGATGTGTGCCTTCAGCCCCCTGTTCCGAAGCCACGAAGGTAACCAGCCAGGACGCGACGTACAGTTCAGTGACACACCGGAACTGCTTGCCCAGTTTGCCCGCTGTGCCGGATGGTACCGTAACCTGACGCCCTATCTGCAGAATCTTGAACAGCAGGCTGCAACACACGGAACACCGGTAATGCGTCCTCTGTTCTATCACTACGATACCGAAGAGCGGGCCTATAGCGAAAAATTTGAGTATCTTTTGGGACGTGACCTGCTGGTTGCCCCAGTGTACATACAGGGAGCCACAACCCGGCGCTGCTGGCTTCCCGATGACAAATGGATACATGTATGGACCGGCCGCGAATACTACGGAGGCGACATCACCGTAGAAGCTCCCATGGGGCAGCCGCCAGTATTCGTGCGCAAAGAGTCAGATTTGCAAATCTCAGGGCTTATGAACTTGTTAACAACAGTAAGAGACTGAAAAAGCGATAGGTGGGAGATAAAAATGCAAAAATTGTCGAAGCCCGGAACGATAGTTTCCTTGCCGGGCTTCGCCTATAGCGACGTTATCGAGCGGTTTTGCATTTTTACATCACGCCGGTAGTTTTTTCAATTACTGAATAATGAAACTACATAATCACGATAAGGAGTGAAATATGAAATATTTTTTAGACAGTGCTAAAATCGATGAAATTCGTGAAGCCTACGAAACCTTTGGCATTGATGGCGTTACCACCAACCCAAACCACATTATGAACAGCGGAAAACCTTTTAAAGAGGTTCTGCAGCAGATGGCTGATTTCGTAAAAGAAAAAAACATTGAAGGTTGGGAAACATTCCCCATCTCTGTAGAAATCAACCCACATCTGGACAAAACCGAAGACATGGTTGCCATGGGTAAAGAAATTGCAGCCCTGTGCCCCAACTTTGTCATCAAAATTCCGTGCACAGAAGCAGGTATTGCAGCAGCACGCCAGCTGGAAAAAGCCGGCATCCGCACCAACGTTACGCTGGTATTCAGCCCAAGTCAGGCCATTCTGCCTGCTAAAAACGGCTCACTGTTTGTTTCTCCATTCATCGGCTGGAAAGAAAACAGCGGCGAAGACTGCGTTCAGTACATTCAGGACATTACTACCATCTACGCCAACTACGGCTACACCACCGAGATTATCTGTGCCGCAGTTCGTAACGGAAAACAGATTGTAGACTGTGCCGTTGCCGGCGCTGATATCGTAACTGCAGGACTGCAGGTATACAAAGACAGCATGTACCATGCCTTCACTGATTACGGTATGGCAAAATTCCAGGATGCGTGGGACAGAACAATTATCTGACATCCTGTCAGATAATTGTTTGTAGTTTTGCTTTGCAAAACTACGGGCTTTGTGCCGCCATCCGTGGCGGCAGAAGTGGGACAGAACAATTATCTGACACAAATTGTCATTCTGGACTTTCGGGCGTCATTCCGAACTCGTTTCGGAATCCAGATGCTGAATCAAGTTCAGCATGACAAGTTTATTAGTTCAACATGACGATTTTATTAGGGGAGAAATATGAAAATTGGATTTATCGGGCTCGGAATTATGGGCGAGTCCATGTGCGAAAATATTGTAAAGAAACACGATGACAAAGTGTACGTTTTTGACTTTGTTACCGCTAAGGTTGAACAGCTGGCCGCCATTGGTGCCGTAGCCTGCTCCAGTTCAAAAGAAGTTGCAGAAAACGCTGACGTCATCATCAGCATGGTACCGAAATCAGAACACAGCCGCGCCGTATACACCGAAGTACTCCCTGTTCTGAAAGCCGGAAAAACCTGCATCGACATGTCAACCATCGACCCCAGCGTGTCCGTAGAAATCAGCAAAATGGTAAAAGCTACCGGCGCTCAGTTCATCGATGCTCCCGTTGTAAAATCAAAACCAGCTGCCATTGCCGGAAAACTGGGCATTTATGTTGGCGGTGACGAAGCCGTATACGAAGCCATGAAACCCATTCTGCTCTACATGGGCGAAAACGTTATCCGCATGGGAGAAAACGGCAAGGGTCTTGTCATGAAAATCTGCCACAACGCCCTTGTTTCCCAGATTCAGAACGGCGTAAACGAAACCGCTACCCTGGCTGCAGCCAACGGCATTGATATTCTTACCTACGCTCAGGCTATCAGCTACGGTGGCGGTCAGAACTTCTATCTTGACGGAAAGAAAACCCCCATTGCCAACGAAGACTACACCACCGCTTTCAGTGTTGAAAACGAGTACAAAGACGTAAACATCTGCATGAACCTGGCCAAGGAATGCGGTGTAAGCATGCCCGGCGAAGCAAACGCACTGCGTGTTTATCAGGCTGCCATGGATGCCGGCTACGGAAAAGAAGACTTCTGCGCCACCATCAAGGTTGTCCGCAATCAGAAGCTGTAAGGAATCAGAGCGTATGACCCTGCTAGAAAAACTGAATGCGGTAAACGATGTTCCCGTGTATGACGTAAACGGTCCGGAATTCAAGTCTTTTGGCCGAGTGGTAAAGGGCTACGATGTACAGCCATTAATTGACTACATGAAAACCCATACCGATATTCCGGAAAACGGTAATGTATACAAGGCTTCTATTGCAGAAATGGAAGCACTACCGGTGGCCGCAGTGCTGGAACACGACATTTATGCCGGCATGCCTGTTCAGATTGGGTACTGCAACGGACGGAACAGCACCTATAACGGATTTGAATACCACAAAGGCAGCGAACTGAATATCGCGGTTACTGATTTCATGCTCTGTCTGGGGCATTCCTATGACATTGATATGGAAAAACTGCAGTACGATGTTTCTCAGGCTACTGTATTCTTTGTTCCGGCAGGTACCATGATTGAAATGTACCAGACAACGCTGCACCTTTCGCCGCTGAAAGTATGCGATGAAGGGTTCAAAGGAGTTGTAGTACTGCCACGGCGAACCAATACACCGCTGGAAGGCGGTACTGCAGCCGGCAGTGATCCGGAAACAAAACTGCTGCTTCAGAAAAACAAATGGGTAATTGCCCATCCTGAACGGGAACCACTGATTAAACAGGGCGCCTGGCCGGGAGTTACCGGACCAAACAAGGAGTTGTTCTATGAATAACGAAGGAAAGAAATTTCAGGTTGCGTATGTACCAATTGGTGTACCAACCTTTCATCTGGAAAGCGCACAGGCTCAGTTTGACGCCAGCGTATTACTGTTACAATCCATTACTCCTGATGTTGTCTGCCCCGCAGAAATGCTGCTTTCTCTTGATAAACTGAAAGACTTTCTTGGTGGGCTGCAGCCGGACCTGATTGTGCTGCAGAATGTAACTTTTGCCAATGCAGCATATGCCAGCGAAGTGCTCAGCCGCTTTGACTGCCCGATTCTGCTTTGGACACTGCGGGAACCCGTTATTGATGGTGGCCGTCTGCGCCTGAATTCCCTTACCGGAGCATACAGCGCAGCCAACGCCATCAAGGTTTTTCACAAGGAGCCGCTGCAGTACATTTACGGTTCCCCTGCAGAACCGAAAGTTTCTGCAAAAATTGCTGCCACCGTGCGTGCCGCTGAACTGAAATTCAAACTGAAAAGTCTGAAAATGGCTGCAGTAGGCCACACTCCCCAGGGATTCGGTTTTGGCCGTGGCATGGATCTGGATCTGCTGAAAAACTTTGGCGTAACCTTAGAATCCATTGAAGCACGAGAACTTATTGATGTGGCAAAAACATTCAGTGAAGAAGATATTGCTTCGTACCTGAAAGATGCCGGCAGCCGCATGCGTGGTCTGGAAAATACTCCAGAAAAGAACCGTAATGACTTTGCGCGCCTGTACAAAGCCTATGCAGAGTATGTGCAGAAAAACAACATTGGAGCCCTTGCTTCACGTTGCTGGCCCGATTTCTTTACCGCATTCGGCACCCCGGTCTGTGCAGTTCTTGCCATGTTAAACGATCTGGGCGTTGCAGCCAGCTGTGAAGCTGACTGTTACGGCGCACTGAGCATGTATCTTGGCATGCAGCTGACCAATATGCCAACCTTCTTTGGCGACCCTGTGTCACTTGATGAAAAAGAAAACACCATTTCTTTCTGGCACTGTGGAACTGCCGCCTGCTCCCTTGCAAGAACAGACACCGGCGCCAAAGTTGATGTTCACTGCAACCGTAAGATTGGTCCGACACTTGATTTTGGCTGCAAAGCCGCTGACAGTGTAACCATTTTCCGTATCGGTAAAGATGCAGAAGGCAACTGCCGTTTCTTTATTGCAGGCGGAGAAGCCCTGGATAAACCAAAACAGTTCAACGGCTGTTCCCTGGTTGTACGCACCGACTACAGTGCCGAAGACATTGTGTATAAAAGCGTACAGGCAGGCTGGGAACCGCACTTTGTAGTGGTTTACGGCGATGTTTCTGCCGAACTTGAAATTCTTGCCAACATGCTGAACATGGAAGTACAGAAGTTCTAAGCCAGTATAGAAAGCCCTTTCCAAAAATCCTGAGCCAAGCCCGACAGTCTGAGCTTGACTCAAGGTAATATACATTGCCGGGATTTCCATAATATATGGTATAATGCACTACCCATGTCACAGATTTACGAATCACATAACGATGTATTCTCTACGTTACCTGTTAAGCTGTACAAGCATAATCTGCAGGGGCATAAGCTGGATGTTTCCATGCACTGGCACCGCAGTGTAGAAGTTACCATCAACCTGGACGGACAAATTCAATACAATACCAGTTCCAGCAATTTCCAGCTGGTAGAGTCAGACTGGGTTATTGTAAACAGCTGCGAATTTCATTCCTGCCGCTGTATATCTCCAACAGACACCTTTACCGGCCTGACGATTATCCTTTCCCTTGATTTTGTTGAAAAATGGGTAGGGAAACGAATTTTTCTCAATAATTACCACAATATGCAGCTGACAAAGCAAATGAAAGTTATTGCAGAAGAACTGTATAACGCTAATGAACAATCACCTGAACACCAACTGTTTGTCATGGCTCATATTTTCCAATTATTGCAGCTGCTCTCTGCCAACTGCATGGACACTGAAAAACGTGCGACAGAAACAGAGAATGACGTGGATATTACCTTACTTCAGAATCTTACGGAATACATTGAGCAGCACTACCGTGAAGACATAACACTGAATTCCGTAGCTGATTATTTCAGCTATTCAGAAAGTTATTTTTCCAGACTGTTCAAGAAAACGTTGGGAGTAAACTTTCTGGCATATCTGAACTTTGTACGGGTAAGCCATGCTGCAGAGCAGCTTTCACGCTCACGAATCAACGTGATGGACTGTGCTCTGCAGAATGGCTTTCCAAACACCAAGTCTTTCATCAGTACCTTCAAAAAGGCATTCGGTTGTACTCCCAGTATGTACAATCCATCAAAACAAATCAGCCTTTAACACTGCCTGCTACAACACCTTCAATAATGTATTTCTGTCCAATGAGATAGAAAATCAGGACAGGAAGCACACTCATAAAAAGGCCTGCCATCATGGGGGCATATTCTGCCGTATGGTTGGTCAGGAATGTCTTGATGGCCAGTGCCAGAGTTCTGGTATGCATTTTCGTAAGGAACAGACTGGTCATCAGATAATCATTCCAAATTCCCATGGCAACAAAGACGGTAACCGTAATAATAATAGGTTGCAGCAGTGGAAGAATAATCTGAAAGAACGTTTTGGTAAAACTGCAGCCATCAATGGTGGCAGCTTCATCAAGTTCTGCAGGAATACCTTCTATGAACCCGTGATACAGGAATACGGCAAAGGGAATATTCAGGCCGGCTGCAATATACACCACGATAAAGCGAGTATTTGAAAGGCCGAAAAATCCACCATACAGCTTAACCAGCGGAATCATGTACACCTGAAACGGTGCAACCATAGATGCCAGAAACGCTGCGAAGATTATTCTGTTGATTTTCCATTTTTTTCTGGCAAACAGATACCCGGTCATGGACGATAACAAAGTATTTAACAGCACTCCACCAATGGTAACTACCGCAGTATTGGTAAAGGCATTCCAGAAATTCATGCGGGCAATGGCAATACCATAATTATCCAGACTGAAATGATGCGGCAGTGCCAGAGGAGCCGCAATAAATTCTCCCGTTGTCTTGAATGTGTTGATAACCAGAATAAAGAACGGGAACATGAACAGAATCAGGACCAGAAGCGTAACCGCAAACCGGATTTTTGATGCTATAGCTTCTCGTTTCATCACTGTTCTCCTTCTTTTCGGGTAAAGTACACCTGCAGCAGTGAAATAACCGTAACGATAACAAACAGTACGATAGCCTGAGCCTGACCTTTACCGAATTCCATGCTGGTAAAAGCAGTCTGATATATCTTATATGCAATAAGTTCCGTAGATTTATACGGACCACCGGCTGTCAGCGACAGGTTCATATCAAAGGACATAAAGGTACGTGTTATTGAAAGAAACAGACAGATGGTAACAGAGTTTCGGATAAGAGGCAGTTTTACCCTGCGGATAATCTGGCCGTTACGGGCACCATCAATCCTTGCAGCTTCCAGCAATTCTTTCGGAACGTTGGAAAGGCCTGCAATGTAGATAACCATCAGATAACCGCTCATCTGCCAGGAACTGACAAGAATCAGTGCCATCAAGGCTCTGGTGGGATGAGTCAGCCAGGAAGTACTCAACCATTCAATACTGAGAGCCTTGCCTATATCGGTAAAGGCATACGAAAAGATGAAATTCCAGATATATCCCAGAATGATACCGCCAATGATGTTCGGGGTAAAAAAGCCGGCGCGGAACAGTCCCTGCGCCTTTAATCCACTGGTTACGGCCAAAGCCAGCAGAAATCCGATAACATTACTGAAAATAACGGTAAAAACAGCATAGATGACCGTTTTCCAGAAAGAATCCAGAAACGTAGGATCTTTCAGAACATCGATGTAGTTTTTCAGTCCGATGTAATTGATTTTCATTGCAAGACCATTCCAGTCAGTAAAGGTAATCCAGATACCGTACACGAATGGAATGATGAGAATAGACACCCACATGAAGGTTGTGGGTAAAGCGAATCCTACAAATTGCAGGATGTTCTTTTTTTTATCCATACACACCTGTTTTTGTTTACTGTGTTTTTAAACGGAAAAAAGCTGGCCGGCGCATGACCAGACCAGCTTTTTCGGACGGGTTATCTAGGCTGCTGTTTGGTCCAGTATGTGTCTACTTCTGCAGCAAGAGTAGCTCTGTCAGATTTTCCTGCCAGATATTTACACATATAAGCACCACACTCATACCAGATGTCTGATGGACACAGATTAGGTGTTCCATAGAAGTCATAGATTTTTCCACTGGCCATGTAGCTGGCAGTAGATTTTCCCAGAGGACTCAGACGATCCTGAGCATTGAAGTTTTTAACAGGCATAGCCTGACCACAAACTACGGCAGTGCGTTCAATGGCATAGGCATCCGAAGTAAGGTATT
The DNA here is from genome assembly GCA_045597345.1 of Treponemataceae bacterium. Taxonomy (GTDB): domain Bacteria; phylum Spirochaetota; class Spirochaetia; order Treponematales; family Treponemataceae; genus Treponema_I. Next base: position 39,312 of record JAZLJW010000047.1, on the reverse strand, counting down.
CAATGAATTTAAGACCGGCTGCCTGCTGTTCTTCCGTGTTCTGGCTTTTATCGATACAGTAGCCTTTTGCATATGAAGTTGGAATGCTTGAATTAAGAACATCTGACGTATCGTTGCTGTGTGGAATTGGCAGCAGTCCGAATTCAGCATCAGCTGCAGCAATACCTGCAAGGTAGGTCCATGCCCAGTCACCCATAAACCAGGTACCGCATTTTCCTGAAGCCAGATTTGCAGCATCTACGTTTACGTCCCCTACCAGTGGGTCTGCCTTGTTGATGTTGTATTTAGCAATCAGGTCAAAAGTATCCATGTATCCGTTGAATACAGGATTTTCAATTTCTTTGGTTTTTCCGGCAATAATGCTGTTTACATAATTTACACGGTCAGCAGTTGAACCATGGGCAGCACCGTAGGTCTGACACAGGAAGTGTGCACCCAGAGACCAGTTAACACCGGTAAGACAGCTGGCAGCAACACCGGTAGCTTCAATTTTCTTGAACAGGTCTTCAAGATCATTGATCGTTTTGATGGAAGCAGGATCAAAGTTTCCGCCAACAGCTTTATCACATACAGCTTTATTATACAGGATACCGATACCGGCAGCAGTCATTGGAACTGCGTAAACATCGCCACCGAAAGTCATAGTGCTCAGTGCATCTTTGTTGATGTTATCAATCATTTTGTGTCCGGTAAGAGGCAGCATGCGTTCCTGATTTTCCCATACATTGATGGGGTCCATAAGTGATACGGTTGGGCCTTCTTTACTGGCATACAGGGCCATCCAGGCAGCAAGCTGGTCGTCACCAGCTGCAATATATTCAACTTTGATACCTTCATTCTTTGATTCAAAGTCCCGAATCAAATCCATGAAGTAATCATCTTTACCGGTTTCTGTGGTAAAGAATGTAATGTTGGTGTTTTTGGGTTTATTGCTGCAACCAGTAAACAGCGCAGCAAGTGTTGCAGCAATAAATAACAGCGATACAACTTTTAATTTCATAATGTCCTCCTTTTTTACGCCACCGCAATAGCGGCAGCACATGGAAGTGCTGTATAAGCAGTTGGAAAGCAACGCTTTTTCAACTGCCTGTGGTAAAAATACACGGATGTATTTTTATCACACCTCCTTTTATTCGACCTTCCGGTCAGACAGTGTTTATAGTACAGATTGTAAGGCTGAAACTTTGACCTATCATTCCGTTTTTTTCACTGGTCATAGTCAATTTTTGACACAGACCACAAATGTGAACCTACAACACTGACGGACGGTTTGTTGATGCAAAACCCGACGTTTATGGCGCCGTCCGTGGCGCCAATTTTTTTATTCCCCTACTGCCTTATTGGTCAGCATGGTCCAGAACAGCTTTAATTTACTGGCCTTGCCCATGTGGGTGGGCTTTTCGCCTAAAACCAGCACTTTCCGGCTTTTTTCTGTAACCGGCTGCCATTCAACCAGTCCCGGTGCATTGGGATTACCGGTACGGGCAAAGGCTGCCAGACGGGTTACCATTTCGTCACTCAACTGCCGGTCTTTGTCCGTAAAAGGACGCCAGCAGTGGGCCAGAGTTCCGAACCAGTACCACAGGTCTGCACTGTGCCAGGCGCCGTTTTTGTCACCGGGCAGCATCCGGTTAAAGAACCAGGCATAAGCCGGCGTCTTTTTTGCCGTTGCCATGGTCTGGCAGAAGTCTACGGCCATGGAATGCAGAATGGGCGGAAAAATGTCATGGCTGGTGGTTCCCAACAGCAAAGGCACGGCAGCCTGCTCTCCTGCAGCCACGATATCCATGGGAGCCTTTGGGGTAAATACGCCATCCGTACAGGGCGCACTGGCCATACCCATTTTCATCTCTTTCTGCAGTTCCTTGGATACCGCCAGCAGTTTTTCTACCTCTACGGCACGGAATTCTTCCAGCGTTGCACAGCCGCAGCGTTCCATTACGGCTTTCCAGTAGTCATACCGCTTTTCGGGCGGGTTGTAGCCGCCAAACATCTTATTTACGCCACCGCCGCTGCTGAGCACCGCTTTGGCAATATAGGGCTTTGCCAGAGGGCTTAACAGAAGCTGCTGCACACTCATGGCACCGGCGCTCTGCCCCATAATGGTCACGTTATCCGGGTCACCGCCAAAGGCAGCAATATTGTCGTGTACCCACTGCAGGGCCGTCAGCTGGTCAAAGAGTCCGTAGTTACCCGTGTGGCCGACTTCTGCAGCCAGTTCCGGCAATACCAGAAATCCCAACGGCCCCAGCCGGTAATTGATGGTTACGGCGATACAGTCTTTTGTGGCCCAGGCAGGACCGTCAAAATGTTTTTCGTGACCGCAGCCACCGGTAAACCCACCGCCGTGGATATAGAAGATAACCGGCAGCTTACTGTCAGCTGTTGCACTGTCCGGCTTCCAGATATTCAAGAACAGACAGTCTTCGCTGTAGGTATAGGTTTCGCCTTTCCGGAATTCGTTGTAGTAGAACGCCTTTTCTGCCGTCTTTGATTCATCGTAGAACGACCGTGGCTGGTACGAGCAGTTTCCGTACCGGGTAGCGTCATACTCGCCATCCCAATGGGTTACAATGGCCGGATATTCCCAGCGGCCGGCAGCGGCATAGCGGATTCCCTTAAAGGCGGTTACGCCGGACAGTTCGCAGGATGTACCGCGGATGGCACCACAGTTTGTCTGAAGCACCATCATTCAGCTCCTTTTCCTTCTTTAAATGCCTTAAGCTGCTGGCGGGTTTCTGGTTTGATGTTCCAAACGAATTTGAATGATGCCCACGAAATAATCAGGAAGATACCGGGAACCAGAAGGCACAGAGCCTTGATGCCGGCAATGGCACCAGCAGACTGCTGTCCGCCAGCCTGAGCGATAACGGCATCGTAGCCGATCCAGCCAAGGGCCAGAACAGCAGCACTGTTACCAACAGTCTGACCGATGCGGCGGCACAGGTTGAATGTTCCGTAGATAGAGCCTTCGGTGCGTTTACCGGTAACCATTTCATTGTAGTCAATGGCTTCTCCCACCAGACCCCACTGCATGTAGATGGAAATCATGGCAAAAGACATACCCAGAGAAGTCCAGATAATGAAGATCCAGGGGTTAATCATGGTTACAGAAAGAACACCGAACAGTACGATGTACATGGCGGCAGAAATAAGCAGTCCGTAGCGGATAATGCCTTCAAGAGAGAATTTCTTAGCCAGTTTCGGGGTAAAAATCAGGATTGGCAGCCCCAGAACCATACCGATACCGCTGGCAGCACTCATCAGGCCTACATTTCCCAGAACATCGGCATACATATAAGTTCCCAGGGTAGAATTGACATACTGCATGGTACAGATGGCAATACCGTGGATACAAAGGGCCACAAAAGGCCGGTTATGTCTGAAAACGCCAAAGATATCCGACATTTTTACGTTGGCGGCATCTTCTGATGAAACTGATACATTGCGTTCTTCCGTCCAGGCATAGTGCAGGAAGCAGAACACAAATCCGATGGCGGCACAGACAGCACCACCAATGCCGAATGCCTTACTGGTATCCCCCCAGGCCGACAGCATCTGAGGCATGATCATCATAGGGATAATGTTACCGATCATGGAGCCGAAACCGCGGGCCGATGACAGTTTGGCGCGTTCGTTATCCGTATTGGCCATGGCAGAAAGCAGAGACCCCATGGGGATGTTGAACATGGTATACATACCTTCATACAGAATCTTGCAGAAGAACAGAACAACCAGCATGGCAGTTCCTTCAAAGAAGGTAGGAACGGTCCAGAAAACAACGGCAGTTATGGCCAGAAGCGGTGTTGAACGGAGCAGCCAGGGGCGGAACTTACCGCGCTTATCCTGATGCTTTGCAAACATCTTGTCCATTAAGGCACCCATCATCGGGTCATTTACAGCATCCCAGACATTCCAGATCAGCAGCAGCGTTGCAAGAATAACGGTATTAACGTGCAGTACGTTGGTATAATACCGGGTAACCATTGCCCCCATCAGGGTAAAGGTCATGCAGCCACCCAAGTCACCAAAGGCATAACCGACAACATTTTTCTTTGTCAGTCCTTTTTTTTCTTCAGCCATATTTTCCTCCTTTACGGCTTGATGCTTTATTGTAAAGGGGAATTGGCATTCTGTGGGAAAATATTACTGCAATTCAGCCAGGTTCATTGCTTTTATAATTCCTTCAAATATTCTTCAACATTTTTATATTCAATTCCGTTTTCTTCTATGCAATTCTCACCTTTATAGAGGACTGTCCGTGAAAGAATCTGTCCATAGATTTTTTCTGTTAGTTCCAGCTTCTCTTTGTTGATAAGGTGCTGGTACTGTTTTTCAAATCTTTCCTTTGAATGCTTTACTTCATAAATCCTGCAGGATCCATTTTCCCGGTCAGTAATTATCATATCAAATTCGCCATCCGAGAACTGGAGTTTGAATGCTTCCTCTTTGTTGTTCCATTTTTTTGAAAGGGATTTTCTGGTTTCCAGCAGTACGATATCTTCCAGCATGCGCCCAATAACATCTTCTGAAATCTTTGTGGTGATGAGTTTTTTCAGGTTAATATCAAGTGCATCAACCTGAGGATCTTTCAAAAGAGAATAGATTAAAGCCTGGGCCTGACAATAACGCATGCCTGGCTGAGTGAAAATGTAATAGACTTCTGTTGAATTCAGCGATGTATTATCAGCGTAGCGCCGTTCTATGTTTACCTTTTCAATCAAATCCAGAGATGTAAGATATTCTTTGATTTCTTCGATATGAACCGGCGTTATTCCGATTGACTGTTCTTCTTTTTCCTTGATTGAAAGAATTTTTTTGAGACTTTCCAGGATTTTATCAGTATCAATTTCATCAAGAATTGTAGAACGGTTATTTTCGTTTTTCGCAGACCGTAGCTGCTGAGCAGCAGAACCTAAGTCATGAGACTTAAAGAGTCTTGTAATAATCTTCACGGTAAAATCATGGTTGAAACTTTCAATTATTCTGTTGATTGCATTTGTAAGTTCATCTGCCTCATACAAAGTCCTGAGCTGACGGAAGTATTTTCCGTCCTTGAAACATTCAAGAGAGTGCTGGATATTAGAACAGATAGCAGTGTCGATGTAGTAACGTGTTGATTCATTGTCACGAAAGGAAGCATCTTTTGCATTTACTTCTCTGTTATCAAAATCAATTTCGCCAGCTTTCAGCGTTCCTCCGTACCGTATATATTCATCAATGTCATTGATTCCGAGAAGACGCGAATGTTCCTTAAATGGAATATACGTTGTGTGTACCATAATGGCGCGGTCATAGAGTTCATCATTAATTGCAAAATGGAACCCAAGGGAATCAGTTCCAGAAAGAACAATTTTTATTCCCTGAGCTGCGAAAACATCAGAAAAGAGTGAAGAGGAATCTATAAAATCTTCGATTAAGGTAACTTCATCAATAAAAAGATATGTATAACCTGCATCCCGAAGCTGGATAATGTCTCTGTTGAGATTTGCAATCGTGTCAGTTATCCGGCATTTAATGTACGCAGTTCTTGAAAACGTTTCTTCATTAAAACCTGCCATAATCTGTTTAAGAAGAGTAGTTTTTCCAGTGCGGCGAAGTCCATATACAACACAAACCTTGTCTTCAGTTTCTCCATACACATATTTTTCAACAGTATTAAAACAGTCTCTTTTCTGGAATCGTTTTGCCGGTTCTGAAAAGTTTCGTAATACAGAGCCAGTGATAACGCTTGAGGTGAGTATCAGTTTTTCAGAAACTGTTTTTCTGTCAGGAGATGCGACATGTAATGATTTCAGTTGTCTTTCAAGCAACTTTCGTAATGCTATTTTTTCAGAAACAGAATCAACTTCATCATCTGGAATACGGATACTGAACTGTTCACCGTCTTTTGACCCCTGTCGGTAGTAGTAGATTTTCTTATTTACGGTCCTATGTGTTATATATCCTGATGGAAGTTCTGCAATCTGTTTTTCAAGCTCTTCAATTTGCGACATATCCACCTCACTTTTTACAGTTTAACCGTCTTTTACCGTTTTGTTAATACGGTAAAAGACGGTAAATGGATACTCAAATATCAGGAGAGACCGGTGTTTGTATCACCTGAGCCAAGACTCGTTATCCTGAGCCAAGCCTAGTCATCCTGAGCTTGACTCAGGACCGCCCGTCACTGCTGCAATTCAGCCAGCTGGGCTTTTAGCCGGGCGATTTCAGCAGCTTGCTGCTTCAGTTCGGCATTTTTCTGCGCGATGATTGCGTCGCGGTCTTCAATACCGCCAACAAGGTCAAGGTAATCGCGTTCAGCCATATCACGGGCTGTTTCAAGACGCCAGGCTATTTCATCCTGACTTTCACGGGACAATACTGTTGTTGCAGCCATAATACCAGCCTCCGCTTTACATAAAGATGTAATGACATCACGCTTTTCAGGAACATCAGCGTACTTCAAAAAGGTACACCAACGTTCTACCGGTGTCAACGTTGCTATATCATCGGATTTTTCAAGAATTTTCGGTAATTCCAGGATAATGATATTCTGACGGCTATTGAGCATTTTACCGTCTTCACTACGCATCTGATATTGCGTTATTGCCGAATCCTTAGAATCTTTGTGAAACAGGAAATTCAGAACGGAGACCTGATATACCTTTTCCATATCTGTCCATTTTTTACCTTTTGGCGCATAGTGGTTCAGGAGATGTGCCACATAGTATTCAACTCTGTTCGCATAATTCAAGAATGTATCGATATTCTGCATTTCCACATTTACCCGCTCACCATCCATGGTACAGGTAATGTCAAAACGAGGAATTTTTTCCACATCATCATCACCGGGCAACTCATTAGGACCTAACTGAATATTACCGACCTCTTTTTCAAAAATGGCTTCCAGAAACGATTTCAAAGCTAATCTGGCTTCCGGCGAATCACCTCCAAAAATGGCTTTAAACGTGCGGTCCCTGCGCGGATTCAGCAAAGCTCCCTTATACGGGATATACGACTTCATAGGTGCTACTCCTTATCTGTAGATTCACCTATGTATATATGTGTCTGTTTGAGCTTTTATGCCGTTTTTCGCGAAAAAAATGAAATTTTTTTAGTTTCCCCAATTAATAAGCCAGTTTGGTCCGAAATTGGGGATTCTAGCAGCCTGCAGCTGAAAAAAGCTGAAACAGGTCGAAAATGACTTATAAGCACCTATGCTACAGGAACTTTATAAGGCACATCGGTGACGCTGCCAGAAACTCAGTGAGTAGGTCTGTATATGGGGTCTAAAACCCGTTTTTGAATATAGCCTTGGTTTATCCAGATCTTGACCTATTTTTGTTGCCATGATCTAATAAAATAGAGGTATCAAAGTGGAACGAGGAAGAGGAATCAATCTATTTTTCAAAGACGGCAGATATGACAGTTTGATGCAAATCAAATCTACTCTTTGGAAAGGGCTGATATACATTGTCCATCGCTCTGATATTAACAAGATGTTGGATCTTGATGAACTTAATCGATTTGGGGTCTACATTCTTCTTTCTGATACCCAGATATATGCCGGAGAAGCCTCCGATCTCAAAAATCGTATCAAACAACATGACAAGGCAAAAGACTGGTGGGAACGTGCTGTCCTCATCACTACTACAGATGATTCTTTTGACCAAACCGATATCAATTATCTTGAAACATCCATCATCAGTATCGTCAGGGAGCAAAGCTACCTCAAGTGTGAGAACAAACAAACAGGAAATAGGAAAAAGTTAGACGAGATGAAAAAAGCAGAACTTGATCCATTTCTTGAAGAGGCTCTATCCATAATGGAAGTTCTTGGAGTCATGAAAATCAACACCAAAAGTGCGATAGAGGAAAGAGATAACATCATTGGTAAATTGAAATATGGTAACGGAGCTAAGAGTGCTGCCATACAATATCTAAAAAGTAAGGCATATCCTTTTCATGATGAATATGAGGTCAATTATTCTGCCAGACAAAAGGAGACAGAGAATTCTACCTATAAGGATGAATGCTGGGTCAATCCTAATCCGAACAGACTCAAATCAGACTGGTACCTTATCCTGAATGACATGGAAAGGAGAAAACTTCATATTTTCAGAATTCCCCATGGTACATTTCATTTAGAAACCGCAGAAGAAAAGGGGTTCAAACTCAGGACTGATACTGGGAATCTCGATATGTTCATTAATTTAACTACCTTCACAGAAAGAAGGAGTGGCATCTCCCTTAAGGAATACAAAGATGCAAGCTACGATTACTGATTAACCTGGAGTTTTATTTTCAGATAATATCAACTATACCAGAACCCTTCTCCTTCAAAGCTGATTGTTCCATTCATTACAGTGAGTCTGCAGTAGTCATTGTCTGGCCAGATTTCCAGAGTGGAGCCCTCGAGCAGCGAAGGAGTCATTGCTTTAAAAGCATCCCACAAGAGAGTAAGCCAACTGTAACTAGCATCAAAGGCGGAGTAGAAACTGCCCTGTTCTTCAACAAACGCCCAATGACAGGTTTGAGGCAAAATGAAAGACATAGTCTGTGACATGTTCTCCGATTCTAATGGGACTGAAAGTTCAAAACGGGTTCTGATAAAATCATTCAGTGCACAAACAGTATCTTTTTTATTTTGATATTTCAACTTAAAACAGACATCGTAACAAGCTCCCATAGAAAACCTCACCTGCAGTGTAATGGAATCTGCTGATGATCTGAAGTGTAGTCAAGAAAAAGATCAGTCCATTTTTCCCATCTGTACGGCATTTTTGTTTCTACAGGGAACTTTTTTAGCTGAAGTTTCCTGTAGATGACTCATTTCTCATTCAGACAGGAAAATATCTGCCTGATGGCAGGAAAACCTGGTAACAATATCCCTTTTTTTCAGAAAAAGCCGGAAAATCGTACTTTATAATTCCTGTCTGCCAACAGTTTTCTGTCCAGACAGGAAAACTAAGGTCTCTACCAATTTATTGAAGCGAAAACGAACTGAAATATGATACGTTCTCAAATCGTCGTTTGATTTTCTCGATGTTTTCATGGCATAGCTCGATGAGAATGCAATTTCGTTTCTTGTTCAGGCATGCTTCTCCTACAACACCGCTGCCGGCAAAAGAATCCAGCACTATTTCGCCTTCGGTAGTCACAAATCCCAGTATTTGTTCTATCAAAGAAACCGGCATTTCGCTTTGATGGATTCTATTTTTGCATCAATCCGTAAATTACGGGCCTTTCCTTTTGAGAAAATCATTACATCCTGAGAGTTCTTGGATTTTCGCCCTGTATTACTTACAAAGTTTCCTTTTTTCCAGGTAACTTTTGAATAGTACATAAACCCACAGGATTCTTCGCCATCTATCGTTTGATATATTCCTTTGGCAAGCCTCTTAAACTTTATATCCAGCATGTACAAGGATGTCAAAATATGTCACTCTACTGTACGAATGAAATCATTCACAAACTGTATTCATCGTTTCTGACAGCATCTGCAACATGCGTGTACTGGATAAATCTGCAATCCCCAAATGACTCATATTCCTCACCACAGTAAATAACCCGCCCAGGTACTGCATTTTGCTCGCTGTTCAAAAATAATTTCAGATTTTTTGTGAAATCAATATGTGGCGTCATTGAAGATTTGATTTCAAACGGAATCAACATCCCTTCTTTTTTCAGAATCAAATCAATTTCTATTCCTTTTTCTGTGCGTACATAAAACAAATTAGGTGTTTTATTCTCATTCAGTCTGGCTTTCAAAGCCTCTACAACAACAATATTTTCAAACAAATTTCCCCTCAGGGGGTCTCTTGATGCCTGACGGGAAGTTTCAATTCCAAGTAGGAAAGATGCCAATCCAGGCTCAACAAAATACACTTTAGGTGATTTCACCACCCGCTTACTGATATTTGAAAAATATGGTTGTAATTTAAAAACAACAAACGAATCTTCCAATACTGAAAGCCACTCTCCTAAAGTAGTCGAAGATACACCTACTTCTCCTGCCAGGCTTGAAAGATTCAAGACCTGACCCACTCTCCCAGCAAGAAGTGTCATAAACCTGATAAATGCATTCAAGTTTTTTACCGATATCATCTGCCGAAGGTCTTTTTCAATATATGTATCAAGATAGTCGCGATAGTAAACAGTTGCTTCTCGCGCATTCTCCAGATATAGTTCCGGCATGAACCCCTGAACAATTGATTCGTCCAGATCCCGTAAACAGCCGTCATGTTGCAGTTCTTCGATACTTAAGGGTAACAGAGTATGAATTGTCGTTCTGCCTGCAAGAGATTGTGCCACGGCTTCACGTAATCTAGGTTGATGACTACCGGTCAGAATGAAGCGACCATTTCTTCGCCTGTCTTCATCAACCTTTACCTGAATAGCAGATAAAAGTTCAGGAACTCTTTGCACTTCGTCAATAATCATCGGTTCAGGAAACTTTTTAAAAAATCCTATGTAGTCATTTTCTGCCAAATCCCTTGTCGCTCTATCTTCAAGATTAACATACGTATATTGCGGGAAAAGATTTCTAACTAAAGTGGTTTTTCCAGCTTGACGAGGGCCCAGGATAGTGACCACGGGAACCTGTGTTGTACTTCTTTGAATTTGGTCATTCAGCAATCGATTAATCATACCTATTCCCCTTTTACAGATTAATCGTAATACATTTGGGCGTAATTTTCAAGTTCAACTTAAAAATTACGCCCAAAAATGAAAAAAATCCCCTTTACCAATGATTTTATTCACTGGCAAAGGGGTATGGATGCTGAAACAAGTTCAGCATGACAAGTGTTTCGGTCAGCATACATATCTAGTGATATCACGGTACACAACAACTATTAATTATTTTTGCGGATATACGAAAAAATAATTAATAGTTTGGAGATATGAAGAGCATTTATGGTTGAACGAGAAAAGGGTATCAGTAACAACAGTCTACTCAGAAAGCTGAGTGAGAATCTGCTGTTTTTCTTCTTCGTTCATATCTGCAAAGACTTCTGAGAAAGTTTTTCTGTACTCTACAGGTATGAGATCCTGCAAAACAGGATTCAATTTTTCGTATACCGTATAGTAAGAGCATCCGGCAGGACTATCTGGGTAAGAATACCGGTACTCTATCAACAATGCCGCCTGATATTCCAGATTCAGAAGCTGCATCACATGAATGGCATTATCTCGGGAAGCAACCCAGTACAGAAGCGGATAATTCAAAACGCTATATTCTTCACCTGAACGATACATCGTATCTTTACAGTCATCAATTTCCCAAACAGAGAGAAGCATCTCATCAGAACAGCCTTTATATATTGCATATAGAATACCTGCATCGTTCTCTGGAAACTCCCCTGAACAGCCATCAAGAGTAAGACCTTTTCGAGATAAATACCTGAGCATTTCGATGTTCCCGGTTTGTATACAGTAATTCAGCCACGAACAAGGAAGCCCCTGGCCTCCCGGACCTCTTTCTGAATTAAAATACCGGGCATTAAAATTATTATCCAACAGAATATCTATGGCTTCTGTATCATAGTTATCAATTGCATGCTGCATTGGAGAATCTTTCAAAGGTCCCTTGGATAAACGTTCAAAATACACGTCACGGTAAGCCCTAAATTCCTTAAACCAGGGTTCCTCACGAATATTTGGGTTCATTACTTCAAGTGATTTTGCTAATTCATTTGATACTGTGAAAAATGTTTCCTGGTACTGTTTGAGAAATCCATCAAGAAGAATATAGTCTTTCTCATCAATTGCCCGTATCATTTTATACGATGCAGCCAGTTCCAAAAGCAATTCCCGGTTAACAGCCCCTAATAAATCCTGGTCCTCATCTGAAAACGTTTCATATTCATCTACCATTTTCATCACTTCATCGTAGTAATACGTTGTATAGGAGCCTCGAGACGTTTCGTACAAACGACGCAGTTTTGACTGCCAATTTGCGCTCTCAGTTGCAGATAATGCCTTTACATTTGTTACACAGATAAAGAAACAGCAGATACTGACAAGTACTCTCTTATTCCTCATACTTAATCTCCTGATGGAATTCTCTCTACTCTATTCATCCTATCATAATCGAATAATTTTTTTCCACCGGAGAAAAAAAACTTCACCAATGATTTTATTCACTGGCAAAGGGGTTAGATGCTGAAACAAGTTCAGCATGACAAGTGCTTAGTTCAGGATGACAAGTGTTCAGTACAGCATGACAGGTATAGATGTACATCAGTAAAAAAATCAGGTGAAACATTCACCACATCATCAGTAAATGCCACAGTGGGATTACTTTATCTGCAGGATAATCTATATCATCCCGGACGACAAAATCGGCATTCTTCAGGATTTTTTTATGACCGCCAACTTCAATCGTCATTCTCTTTCCATCTTTTGAAGAAATCGTAACAAAATCGCCATCTCTTTCATCTTTAGCCGCAAATACCTGATATCCTGCAGATTGCAGGGCAAGTGATACAAAGGACTCCCGAATATTTCCTTCTGTTCCACGCAACACTGCATATAAACAAGGGTCAGAATAAAATACCTTTGCTCCTGCTGATTTTGCCTTTGTTTCATTCTGATACCGTATAATTCTGATTGCGCCAACAGATTCCATAACTTCTAACAGTTGGTATAACTTTTCAGCTCCCACATTCCAATCAGAACACAGCGAACGGACTTGAATTCTTGGAATTGCAGCGTTTGCTATAGTCCCGATAACAGCATTCATCAGCCGCAAATTGTCATCTGTAATATGAGGAACAAAAAAAGTAACATCTGAATTAAGAGTTTTGTCCAATACGGCCAGACTTCGTTCTTCAAAATTTCCTTCTTGATAATAAGGACGGGTCCCGTGTTTTTTATATTCTGTAAACAGACTGAGAATGGGTGCGGTCGGTTGCACGGAAAGATTCAAGGGATTAGAAAAAGGCTCTGATTTTTCATATACCATCCCTGTTTCCAAAAAAAGAAACTCCCTGAACGACATGATGGGCATACGTATAAATACATACCGCCGGGAAATATCTGCAGTACCATTACGAAGAATAAGAGATGATGAGTCGCTGGCCCAAATAATACGGTCCGGATAATCATCATATAACGATTTTAGATGCGAGCTCCAGTCCTTTGCAAAGTGAATTTCATCAATAATGACACCATCATATCCTTTAGAAAAAATATAAGATATTTGTGAATACAACGATTCTGATGAGAACAATGGATTGTCAGCTGAAAGATAGAGGATTTTTTTTCCGCTAACCTGAACGTGATACAGCAAAAATGTTGTTTTACCACATCCACGTAAGCCTGTAAGGATAAGATTCTTTGGAATCTTATTTTTCTGTTGATACTCAGTGGTGTACGGACGTATCCTTTCAGGAAGAAAGTGCATCTTGCGGTTCATGGTACTTTCAAGCATTGTCAGTTCTGTGTCAGTCATATTCACAGAATATACCACAAATGTTTCTGCCACAAGAACATTTTAATACATTTGTTCCTGCCGTAGAAACATTTAACTCCTTCACCAATGATTTTATTCACTGGCAAAGGGGTTAGATGCTGAAACAAGTTCAGCATGACAAGTGTTCAGTTCAGCATGTCCGTGTAGTTCAGCATGACAAGTGTTCAGTACAGCATGTCCGTGTAGTTCAGCGGACTTATTTAATCTCGCGGATATCCTCAACATCGCCGCTGGCTCTGGCAATTTCTTCAAAATCTTTCAGAGAAATGTCCGTTGCCTTTACGGTTACCTTGCGGGTTTCTGAAGTAGCACCAGGGGTTGTAATGCAGGAAATAATCTTTCCCTTCTTTTCGGCAACTTTCTGGGTAAACACGCTTAAGGTGCCGGATGCATCGCTCATGTCGATAACGGCACGGATACCGGAAGCGCGGGTGTTGAACATTTCAATGAACATGCGGAACAGGTCGCTTTCGGTAATAATACCTACCAGCAGTTTGTTCTGCATAACCGGCAGACACCCAAAGTGACCGTCAGCCATCATGCGGGCAGCTTCTTCTACGGTTTCCGTATCAGAAACAGACTGCACTTTCTTTACCATAATCTTTTCAACCGTCAGCTTACTCAGTAAGTATCCCAGTTCGTACATATCAAGAGTAGTCGCATCACTGGGGGCTGCCCGCTGCAGGTCATTACTGGTAATAATACCAACCAGACTGCCGCTTTTATCAACTACCGGCAGCTTGTTGATCTTGTTTTTCATCATCAGGTCTTTTGCTGCCAGTACCGATGCCTTTGCGTCTACGGTAACAGGATTCTTTGTCATTACATCTTTTACTAACATGGCTTAGCCTCCAAGGTATGCAGAAATAACAGACTTATCGGAAATCAGGTCGCTGGCTTTGCCGGACTTAACGATTTCCCCTGTTTCAAGTATATACGCTCTGCTGGCAATTGACATAGCTTTATAAGCATTCTGTTCTACCAGCAGAATGGTGGTTCCCGCAGAGCTGATTTTCTGGATAATGTCAAAAATTTCATCAACCAGAATTGGTGCCAGACCCATGGAAGGTTCATCAAGCAGCAGCAGTTTTGGCTGTGACATCAGGGCCCGGGCCATGGCAAGCATCTGCTGTTCACCGCCGGAAAGGGTTCCAGCCAGCTGGCTCAGACGTTCCTTTAAGCGGGGAAACAGTTCGTAACACCACTCCAGGTCCTTTTTAATCTGTTCCTTGTCGTTTCTCAGGTATGCACCCATTTCCAGATTTTCTTTAACGCTCATATTGGCAAATACCCGGCGGCCTTCCGGAACCTGAATCAGCCCCATCTGCACAATTTTGTCTGCGCCAAGGGCGGTAATATCAACACCGTTAAAGGTGATGGAACCGCTGGCCTTTTTAATCAGATTGCTCAGGGCATGGAGCGTGGTGGTTTTGCCGGCACCGTTGGAACCGATCAGGGTAATGATTTCCCCCTGCTCTACCGTAAAACTGATACCACGGAGCGCTTTAATGGCACCGTAGGAAACAACCAGATCTTTAACTTCAAGCATGCTCATTCTTCCCCTCCTGCCATCTGTTCGTATCCGGAACCAAGATATGCCTTGATTACCGTCGGGTCACTCTGAATTTCTGCAGGCGTTCCGGCAGCAATAACGCTTCCGTAGTTCAGAACCATCAGCCGTTCGCAGATACCCATAACCAGTTTCATATCGTGTTCAATCAGCAGAACCGTCAGATTAAATTCTTTACGGATAAAGGAAATCATGTTCATCAGTTCTTCCGTTTCCTGGCCGTTCATACCGGCTGCCGGTTCATCAAGCAAGAGCAGTTTGGGGCCGGAAGCCAAAGCACGACAGATTTCCAGTTTGCGCTGCTCACCGTAAGGCAGGTTCCGGGCCAGTTCATCAGCTTTGCCTTCCAGATGGAACAGCTTCAGTAAATGCATGGCCTTTTCATTCATCATTTCTTCATCGCGGCGGAATTTCTTAGTGCGGAATTCCACATCAAAGGGCGTAATGCCGCGGCTCTGGTGCAGGGCAATCTTAATGTTATCGCGCACCGTCATGGCAGAAAACAACCGGATGTTCTGGAATGTTCTTGCTATCCCCAGCCGGTTCAACTGTGCCGGAGTCTTTTTGTTGATAATCTGGATAGTGCCGTTTTTATCCACAAATGAAATAGTTCCTTCCGTAGGCTTGTACACACCGGAGAGCATGTTGAACACCGTGGTTTTACCGGCACCGTTGGGCCCGATAAGACCAATCAGTTCGCCTTCATACAGATCCAGTGAGAACCCGGAAACGGCACGCAGACCGCCGAATACAATAGAAATATCTTTTGCCCGAAGCAGTAATTCGCCTTTTTCTGCCATTATGCTGCCTCCTTAGATTTCTTGTTTTTTCCGCCAAACAGTTTCTTACACCAGCGGCCAACAGCCTTGCAGTAATCGGGAACCTTAAAGAAACTGAGTTCTGCCGTTCCTAAAAGTCCCTGCGGTCTGAAGAGCATCATGCAGATAAGAATCAGCGGATAGATAAGCAGACGGTAATCGCGCAGGAAGCGGAGAATTTCCTGCAGAATGGTCAGGACAAATGCTGAAAGAATGGCGCCGGTAGTACTTCCCATACCGCCAAGAACAACATAAATCAGATGGTTTACCGAGTTGTTGAATGATGCCAGATCCGGTTTTACAAAGCCGATGAGCGGAGCGTACAGAGCACCGCCAATACCACCAATGAAGGAAGCAATAACAAAACCGATCATCTTGTAGCGGAATACACTGATGCCGGAACTGTTGGCGGCAATTTCGTCTTCGCGGACAGCCATAATGGCGCGGCCGTAGGTTGAACGGAGGAAGTTCTGCAGCAGAACGACAATGAACACCAGAGAACCGATAACGGATACGTAGGCAATCATGGCACCCCAGTCAAGGCTTGCGGTGAACACGGTACTGAACTGAATGCCGTTGGGGCCGCCGGTCCAGGATTTCTGGTTCAGGAGCACAACGCGGATGATTTCTCCAAATGCCAGGGTAACAATGGCCAGATAGTCGCCTTCCAGCTTGAGGGTGGGAAACCCGATGAGGAAGCCGAAGAAAGCAGCGATAAGGCCTGCCAGAACGATGCTGACCGGCAGCGGAATGTGGGCATTGGTGGTCAGAAGGATAACGGCATAGGCACCGATGGCCTGAAAACCGGCCTGACCAAGGCTCAGCTGACCGGTAATACCGCAAACTACGTTAACGCTTAATGCCATGATGGCGTTTACACCGGCCAGGGTAATAACCTGTGCCCAGTAGGCATCGATACCGATGGGTGAATCAAAGAAGAATGTCTTTAACTGAATCAGGGCACCGGGAATAATGATACAGCCGGCAGCAATTGCCGTAAGAATCAGTGAATTACGTACGAATTTATCTTTCATCGCCGGCCTCCTTATACCTTAACCACTTTCTTGGATCCCAGAAGACCCGTGGGTTTTACCAGAAGGATGACAATCAGGATACAGTAGGAAATGGCATCTGCATACTGAGATGAGATATAGGCTTTGGTCATGGTTTCGGCAATACCCAGAATAACACCACCAAGCATGGCGCCGGGAACAGAGCCGATACCTCCCAGAACGGCAGCAACAAAGGCCTTTAAGCCGGGAATGTATCCCATGGTCGGGTCAATCTGCGGATATGCCGTGGCATAGAGAACCCCACCGGCACCGGCCAGAATGGAACCGATAACAAAGGTAACGGCAATGGTTCTGTTTACGTTGACACCCATCAGGCTGGCAGCACCCATGTCGTAGCTTACGGCACGCATGGCCCGTCCGGTTCTGGTGTAATTGATGACGTAATTCAGAACCAGCATCAGAACAGCTGATGAAATAATAACAATCAGCTGAATATTCGATATGGAAATCAATCCGTTGGGGAATGATGCAGTTGTCAGATTAAAGACATGGGTGTCCATGGTGGGGAACTGGCGCGGATTAGGGCCGATAAACGGCAGGACACGCATACCGTTCTGCAGAATCAGTTCCACTGCAATGGCAGTAATAAGGGAATTAAGACGGGGAGCTGAACGTAACGGGCGGTACGCACAGCGTTCAATGGCAAGACTTAACAGGGAACATACAACCATTGCTCCCAGAAAAGCGCACAACAGGCCTATTGGGGTAGCACCCATGGCCCGCAGGATAAAATAGCCGGTATAAGCGCCAACCATCATAACATCGCCATGGGCAAAGTTAATCAGTTTTACGATACCGTATACCATGGTATAGCCTAAAGCAATCAGCGCATAAATACTTCCTAAAGAAAGTCCGTTAACAAGCTGCTTTAAAAAGGTATCCAATTACTTTTCCTCCATTTTTTTTAGATACAACCAAAAATGACAAAAGGGGACACCTCGACCGAAGTGTGCCCCCCATTGGACAAAATCTGTTTTATCAGTTCATCCGGTCCATCATCAGTCGATGGTTACGGTAGCAGCGTAAGCCTGAGAAAGCTTGTCGCCGTCTTTAACCATCTTAACCATTACGGCAGATTTAATAGGATTGTGTTTTTCATCGAACTTAACGTGACCGGTTACGTAGTCAGCGTTGGTCTTTTCAAGAGCATCGCGTACTTTTGCGGCATCGGTAGAACCGGCAGCTACGATGGCATCTTTCAGCATGTACATTGAGTCATATCCCAGAGCTGCAAAAGAGTTAGGATTTTTACCGTATTTAGCCTTAAAGTTAGCTACGAATTTCTGTACTGCAGGAGCATCAGAGTCTTCTGCATAGTGGTTTGAGTAGTAACCGTTCAGAACTTCGTCACCGGCATTTTCGGTCAGTCCGTCCCAGCCGTCTGCCCCAACAATAGGAGTATCTACACCCTGAGCACGCAGCTGTTTTGCAATCAGTGCTACAGTTGAGTAGTAATCTGGCAGGTATACAACATCTGGGTTTGCAGCCTTTACTTTGGTGATAATGGCGTTAAAGTCTTTTTCACCGGTACCGTAAGATTCAGTTGCTACCACTGAGCCACCCTGTTTGGTAAATTCAGAAACAAAGTTTTCCATAAGACCTACTGAGTAGTCATTTCCGATATCATACAGAACGGCAGCTTTTTTAGCTCCCAGGTTTTCAGCAGAGAACTTACCACCTACGCGGCCCTGGAATGGGTCAATGAAGCAGGTGCGGAAAATATAGTTACCGGCATCAGTAACAGCTTCTGCAGTTGCAGCAGGAGCAATCTGAACAACTTTGTTGGCCTGAGCCTGACTGGTAATAGCAATAGTACAACCAGAAGTAAGAGAACCGATAATCAGTCTGGTTCCATCTTTGGTAATCAGTTTTTTATAGGCACTTACTGATTTTGCAGCATCGCCTTCATCGTCTTCACAAACGAATTCGAGCATCTGGCCGTTAATACCGCCAGCGGCATTAATTTCTGCAACAGCAAGATCAATACCGTTCTTACATTCAACACCGTAAACAGCTACAGCTCCGGAAAGAGGAGCAACACCACCAATCTTGATTGTTTCAGCTTTTTTAGAACAGCTGGTAAACATGGTTACTGAAACAAGTAAAGCAAGCGCAGCAACAGCTGCAGATTTCATTGTTTTTTTCATTTGACAACCTCTCGTCATAAAATACTTTAACAATATAACAATCTCTGCAGTATTTGTAAAGTCCATTCTTTAATTTTAGTAAAGTTCTGAAGTATATTTAAATTCGATATCACCAGCTAATTTTTCATGAAACCCTTGTTATCATTTTGTTATATAACGGGCTGTTCATGGCCGCACTTCTGAAAAAGGCACTATACTTTACCCATCATTCTTATTTTTCAGGAGAGAACTATGAGAAAACTCACTGCAACTTGTATCACGGGCCTGTTCTTAGCCCTGATACTTCTTACCGGCTGTACTTCCGTACAGTATTCAGATGCAGGCCTTGCCAAGGTTGATATGACAAAATGGCGCTACAATGCCGGTGATGACGTTTTCTATCAGATTGGAATTCAATATGTACAGAATCCCGCAGATACCACCTATGAAACACTCAGTATTTTTGTGCCGGCAGCCTATTTTACGGCAGTAAAAAATGCTGATGATACTTATACCTGCAGTATCAATGCAAATGCCGCAGTTCACGGCTATACCGCCGGAACTGCCCCGATTGTCTTTCCGGTTGAAACACCCGGGTACTCTGCCATGGCAGCACTTACTGACTATTCATCAGAAGCTGCTGTTTATTGCAGCAACGGATTCATTTACCTGCATGCCGGCTGCCGCGGAAGAAACGAAGGTGCTCCTGCCGGTGTAACAGACTTAAAGGCTGCAATCCGGTATTACCGGTACTGTTCAGATCTTCTGCCCGGAGATACCGGACGATTCTTCAGTTTCGGCATGAGTGGCGGTGGAGCCCAGAGTGCATTAATGGGCGTAACCGGTGACAGTGACGAATATATCCCCTATCTGGAAGCCATTGGTGCAGTTATGGAATACAGTGATGCCATTGCCGGAAGCATGTGCTGGTGTCCTATTACCAATCTGGATGTTGCCAACGAAGCCTACGAATGGAACATGGGACGTACCAGAACCGGTCTTGATTCCTTTACCCAACAGTTATCCCTTGATCTTGCTGAAGCCTTTGCAGAAGCTGTCAACAGCATGGGACTTACCGATGATGAAGGAACTGTTCTAATGCTGCAACCATCTGATGACGGTTATTATCAGGAAGGAACCTTTTACGACTGGATTGTTTCTGAAGTTGAACGTTCCCTGAACAACTTTATTGCAGATACCGTATTCCCTTATGACAGCAGTGCCAGTTCCGGCAAAGGTGGTCAGGGCCCCATAGCCGGTGGTCCCATGGGAGGCAACGGTGGGCCTATGGCTGGCGGACCGATGAATGGTGGCCGTGGTGGTCCGGATGGCAATGAAGGCCCAATGAATGGCGGCATGGATTATGCTCAGCGGGATAACATTGCCCGTAACAAAGCATCCGGTACCGTTACAGTCTCCGGAGTATATGAAACTATTGAAGACTACATTGCAGAATTGAACAGTGCCGGTCACTGGGTAGATTACGATTCCACAACTAAAACCGTCACTATCACCAGTCTTGCAGATTTTGCAAAAGCCATGAAGCCTGCCAGCAAAAATGTGGGTGCCTTTGACGACCTGTCTGCATCTCAGGGAGAAAACACCTTATTTGGTACAGGAAACGGTCAGGGCCAGCACTGGGATGACACTATGGCACAGATTCTTACCGGCACTGAATATGAAGCATCTTATATGGAAGATCTTGCGGCAACCGATGCACTGGGCACAGATAAACAGACACGACTGAATATGTACACACCGTCATACTATCTGCTGGAATCATCCAGTGGATATGCATCCAGTACTGTTGCAAAATACTGGCGTATCCGTTCCGGTATCAGTCAGGGTGATACATCTGTCAGTACCGAGGCATCTCTTGCTCAGGCATTGAAAAATTACGGTGACTGTCAGGTGGACTTTGAAATGGTCTGGGGACAGCAGCATGTAAAGGCAGAACGTACCGGAGACAGCACGACAAACTTCATTAACTGGGTTCATGACTGTCTGAATTAAACTGAACAGGCACCAAAGAACAACCTCTTTTTGAAATGTTACTATTGACAGTATCAACCGTTACTGTTTATAGTAACATTACGTTACTACTTACAGTAACAAAGCAGCACTGTAACAGCTGCCACCCAAAAAGAGGATTTCATGATTAAACGTACTGACAGTATCTATGTTTCACTTCCCAGTGACCGCTATACTCCATTCAGCCTGGCTAAAAAAATCGGTGCCCGGGTAGTTCTTGAAAGTGCCCGTTTCAATATGGGTAAAGAACGCTATTCCATTCTTATGACAGAAGAGGCATTTCACATCCTGCAGGATGACGATGGAATTGCTTTCATTATTGACGGACGCCGTGTCCCCTTTACCGCCCAGACTGCCGAAAGTGCCGGCGGAAAAATCGAAATGATTGCTCCCGGTTCTACGGTTCCCCATACCCCTGATATTCTTGATGCCCTGTTATATGTTGCACAGGAAAATGAACTGCCAACCAAAGACATACCGGTTCCTGCTTCCGGCGTGGGATATCTGGGCTACGAATTCTGTGCCCGTTGTGACACCATTACGCTTGCTCCACAGACTGACGAACTGAAAATTCCGGAAAGTGAATTCATTGTAGGCCACGTATACATTGTATTTGACCACTTTACCGAAACCCTTCATATCTTTGGTCTTAACTACATTGAACACCAGATTGACCTGAAAAAATCCATTGATACTCTGGTAAAACGTTTGAACGACCTGGACTTCAGCTATCTTTCTGCACCGGAAGAACCACAGCCCGTACGTACCATTACTGATCTGGAACAGAGCGAACGGGAATACAAGGATAAAGTGCTGGCACTGAAAAAAGAAATCATCGCCGGTAACATTTTTCAGGCTGTTCCCAGTCGCCGTCTGCAGCTGGAATGTGACAACAGTGCCATGGAAATTTACCGCCGTCTGCGCAGTGTTAACCCAAGCCCCTATCTGTTCTACATGGACTTTGGAGACCGTCAGCTGGTTGGCTCAAGCCCCGAAAGTCTGGTGCGGGTACGCGAAGGCGTTGCGTCTATCCGTCCTATTGCCGGCACCCGACGCCGCGGTAAGACCCCTGATGAGGATGAAGCATTAAAGGCAGACCTTTTGAATGATCCGAAAGAAAAAAGCGAGCACCTGATGCTGGTAGATCTTGCCCGAAACGACCTGGGCCGCGTTTGTGAAGCCGGCAGCGTACAGGTAACCCGCTACATGGACTGCGAATACTTCAGCCACGTTATGCATCTGGTAAGCGACGTACAGGGAACAGTACGCTCTGATTACAAACAGATTCAGGTACTGCGTTCGGCATTCCCCGCTGGTACCGTATCCGGCAGCCCGAAAATCTCTGCCATCCAGATTTTAAGCCGTCTTGAAAAAATCAAACGCCGGTTCTACGCCGGTGCCGTAGGATACCTTCAGACCAACGGCGACCTGGATTTCTGCATCGGCATCCGTTGTGCCTTAAAACAG
The DNA here is from genome assembly GCA_045597345.1 of Treponemataceae bacterium. GTDB lineage: Bacteria > Spirochaetota > Spirochaetia > Treponematales > Treponemataceae > Treponema_I. The sequence continues at coordinate 16,768 of JAZLJW010000047.1, read as the reverse complement.
GACAGCACCTGGAGCCTGCAGGCTGGTGGCGGCATTGTGTACGACAGTAACCCTGACCGCGAATGGGAAGAAACCAACGAAAAGTTAGGAGCCCTGCGCGCCGTTATTGAAGGAGTTAAGAAATGATTTTAGTAATCGACAATTACGACAGTTTTACTTATAACGTAGTTCAGGCCCTGCAGCGCCTGTCACAGGAAGACGTTACCGTTGTACGCTCAAAAGAAATTACTGTTGCAGAAATAGAAGACATGAACCCCAGCCGGCTGGTTATCAGCCCAGGGCCTGGAACACCTTCTGAAGCAGGTGTTTCCATTGAAGCCATCAAATACTTTGCCGGAAAAATCCCGATTCTCGGAGTATGTCTTGGCCACCAGGCCATTGGTGAAGCCTTTGGGGCAAAAATCGTACAGGCAAAATATATCCGCCACGGTGTTGTAGAAGAAATGAAGACCGATGGCCGGGGCATTTTCCGCATCATTGGTAAATCAGGCAGTTTTACCCGATACCACTCGCTGGTCATTGATGAATCAACCTTAAGCGACGAGTTTGAAATTACAGCCCGCGCCCAGGATGGCGACATTATGGGTATCCGCCACAAAACCCTGTGTATTGAAGGTGTGCAGTTCCATCCGGAATCCATTGCCAGCAAAGCAGGCGATGACATTTTCCGCGCATTCCTGAACTACCGCCGTGATAACCTGCCGGTTAATGACCTTCTGAATACCATTATTTCTGGTACCGACTTAACGGAAGATCAGGCAGCACGCTTTATGGATAACCTGGCAGACGGTACCCTGGATGAACGCATTACCGCTGCCGTTCTGACCGGTCTTGCCTGCAAAAAACCGGCAGTAAGCGAGATTGTCGGCTTTGCAAAAGCGCTGCTGAAAGTTAAAAAACCGCTGCCGGTTGAATTCCACGACAATGCAGAAATTGTCGGTACCGGTGGTGACGGCAAAGGATCGTTCAACATTTCTTCCCTTTCTGCCATGGTAGCCTCTAGTTGCGGCGTTACCGTTACCAAACACGGTAACCGTGCCGTAAGCTCAAAATCAGGCTCTGCAGACTTTTATGAATCGCTGGGCATCGACATTATGGCAAGCCCGGAAAAAACCTGCGAACTGGTAAACAGAAGTGGTTTTGGCTTTCTGATGGCTACGGTATACCATTCGGCCATGCGTTTTGCAGCCCCGGTCCGTAAGGCACTGGGCATCAAAACCATCATGAACATTATGGGCCCCCTTTTGAACCCGGCCAATGCAGAATACGAACTGCTGGGCGTGTACTCCATGGACCTGCTTGAAACCTACGCCCATGCCGCAAAACAGCTGGGTGCAAAACGGGTACTGGTTATTGCCAGTGAAGACGGCTATGACGAAATTTCGCCCTGTGCCATTACCCACGCCTACCAGATTAACTCTGACGGTAAAGAATACTCGTACACCATTGATCCGGCAAAATTCGGTCTTACCGGCATGGATGAAACCGAACTGTATGGCGGTAACGGCAAAGAAAACGCCCAGCTGGCCCTTGATGTGCTCAACGGCGGCGGACGGCCTACCATTAAAGCTGCAGTCTGTCTGAATGCCGGAGCCCTGCTGTACATCAGCGGTAAGGCAAAAACCTTGAAAGACGGTTTTGACATGGCAAAAGATTCCATTGAAAGCGGAAAAGCCCTGGCAAAACTGAACGAAATTGTGGCCTGTTCAAAAGAGATCAGTGCCGCATGAATATCCTTGATACCATCGTAGAACGACGGAAGGAAGATTTGGCTGCACGGGGACTGGAAATGGGATTTTCAGTCCCAGTAGAACGAAAGCGGCCGGTGGTGCCCTTTTTGCCGCAGAAAGGTGTTATTCTTGAAGTAAAGCGGGCAAGTCCCAGTAAGGGGGATATTGCCCCGGATCTGGATTCTGCCGCTACGGCAGTAAGGTATGTTGCAGCCGGAGCTGCAGCCATCTCCGTTCTGACGGAAGAACACTGGTTCAAAGGCAGTCTGAAAGACCTGCTGGCTGTGACAGAAGCCGTAGGCACCAAAGCAGCAGTGTTACGGAAAGACTTTCTGATTCACGAAGATGAAATTGATATAGCATACCGGTGCGGCGCTGATGCGGTTCTTCTTATTGCACGGATTCTTGATGAAAAGCGGATTGTTGCCATGGCAGAGCGCTGCCGAGACCTGGGCATTACGGCCCTGGTGGAACTGAAACTGGCTGAGGATATTGAAAAACTCAAGTTAGTGGCCGCTGCGGTTCCCGCAGAAACCATTGTCTGCGGCGTAAACTGCCGGGATTTGTCAAATTTTTCCATTGACCTGCTTTCTCCAAGCCGCGTTCTGGGTAAGATTCAGGCTATTCTGGGTTCTGATGCCCGGGTAGTATTTGAAAGCGGCATCCGCACCCCGGAAGCAGCAGATTTTGCAGGCTCTCTGGGATTTTCAGGACTCCTTTTAGGAGAAGCTGCTGCACGGAATCCAAAAGAAGCCAGCGCATTGGTACAAAGTTTTGTCGGCGGTAAAGCAACAGAGCACTCACGGTTCTTTGAAGAACTGGTTACTGAAGGCCAGTTGAGCAATGCCGCCATGGCAGAACGGAGCGGACCGCTGGTAAAAGTATGCGGGCTTACCAGCAGTGAAGACGCCCGGCTTGCTGCTGAATGTGGTGCAGACTTTTTAGGATTCATCTTCTGCAGCAGAAGCCCGCGGAACGTTACCTGCCTGATTTCTGCCATGAAAGCAGATATTGTGGAACTTCGGAAACAGACCGGCGTAAAAGCCATGGCTGTCATTACGGAAACCGACAGCGAAGAAGGTATGCTGGCTATACAGCTGCAGAAAGAAGGCGTGTTTGACGCCATTCAGGTACACGGCTATGAAACAGCACTTGCCTATCTGGCTGATGAGAACCTGCGGCACCAGCCCCATTACTGCGCCGTTCCCGTTCGGGAAGAAGCAGACTTACAGAAACTGGAAACACTCCGGAAACTGGGAGAACCCAGAATTCTGGTGGATGCAAAAGTTGACGGTCTTTTGGGTGGTACCGGCGTCCGGGTAGAGGATAATCTGGTAGCAGCAGTTGCAGCCAAGCAGAAACTGTGGCTTGCCGGCGGACTGACACCGGAAAACGTGGCAGAAGCTGTTGCCGGCTGCAAACCTGAACTGATTGATGTTTCCAGCGGACTGGAAAAAGAACCGGGCGTAAAAGACCCCGAGAAAATACAAAAACTGTTTGCTGCCCTAAAGAAGTAACGGAAGCAGCACCTGGAGATATACCATGAACTATTCAACTGACGGCTTTTTTGACAATTACGGCGGCAAATACGTAGCAGAAGTGCTCCGCCGCCCCCTTGATGAACTGGAAGTTGCCTTCAAGAAATACATGAATGACAAAGACTTTCTGGAAGAACTGGCTGTTATCCGGCGGGATTACATCGGCCGCGAAACACCGCTGTACTTTGCCCCTACAGCAACAGAACTTCTGGGCGGCGCTCAGATTTACATCAAACTGGAAGGTCTTGCCAACACCGGTGCCCATAAAATCAACAACGCCATCGGCCAGTGTCTTCTGGCAAAACGCATGGGTAAAAAACGCATCATTGCAGAAACCGGCGCCGGACAGCACGGACTTGCAACAGCAGCAGCCTGCGCAAAACTGGGACTGGACTGTACCATCTACATGGGTGAAATTGACGTAAAGCGCCAGCAGCCCAACGTAGCCACCATGGAAATGTACGGGGCAAAAGTGCATGCCGTAAAATCAGGCAGCCGCACCTTAAAAGATGCCGTAAACGAAGCCATGCGTGACTGGGCCGCTCATCCGGACACCACACACTACGTACTGGGTTCTGCCCTTGGCCCCGCACCGTTCCCGGATATTGTCCGCGAATTCCAGAGCGTTATCGGCTATGAAGTAAAACAGCAGTGCAAGGACCGGGGTATCGATATTGGCGCCATGGTTGCCTGTGTTGGTGGCGGATCCAATGCCATCGGATTTTTTTCGCCCTTCATCAATGAAACTGAACCCCGCCTCATCGGTGCAGAAGCCGGCGGAATCGGACCCGGTGTTGGCGAAAACGCCAGCCGCATGACCGGCAATGCCAGCCGCGAAGGTATTGTACAAGGCTACAAGAGCCGATTCCTGCTGGATGACGACGGTCAGGCCCTGCCTACCCGTTCCATCAGCGCCGGTCTTGACTACATGGGAATCGGACCACAGCTGGCAGCTCTGGGAACCAGTGGCCGCATTGAGTTTACGTCCATTCTTGATACAGAAGCATTGGAAGCCATTCAGTTCTTTGCCCGTAACGAAGGTGTGCTCTTTGCCATGGAAAGTGCCCATGCCGGTGCTGCTGCCATGAAGATTGCAAAGGAGCTGCCAAAAGATAAGGCCATCATCATCAACATGAGTGGCCGTGGCGACAAGGACCTGTTCATTACCAGTCCTGAGTTCCGCAAGCAGGAATGGATAGACTTTCTGAAGGCTGAAGTGGAACGCCTTGAAAGCGACAGCGAAATTCATAGCTCGAAGATTATGTAATGAAAAAAATACACTGAGGTTGGATGTGAGAGCAGATGCAAGGCGACAGGACTTGCAGGAACGCAGGCGGGCTGGTGCCCGTTGAGTACCGCATAAGGCATGGCAACGCCGCAGATGCTCTCACAGGCAACCGAATCTCCAGGAGAGTAATAAAACTATGGAAAAGATACAGTTAATGAGCCACTTGGTAGCCGGCTTCCCCACCGACGACCTTTCGCTGGCTGCTGCCCGGGCCCTGGTTGCCGGTGGCGCCGATATTCTTGAAATCCAGCTGCCTTTCAGCGACCCAAGCGCCGACGGTCCTGCCATTCAGGATGCCTGTACCACCGTTCTGGAACGGAAATACCGCACAGCTGACGGGCTGGCATTCATTGAAAAACTACATGCAGAGTTTCCTGACACCACCATTTACCTGATGAGTTACGGCAGTCTGATTTACACGCCCGGCATTGAAAACTTCTGCAAAAAAGCAGCCGCAGTCGGAGTAAAAGGTATGATTATTCCTGACCTACCCTTTGACCACGACGAAGGGTTAACGGCAGGCTGTAAGGCCAACGGCATGGTAAACATTCCGGTAGCAGCCCCCAGCATGAGCGATGAACGCCTGGCAAAACTGGCCAATGCCGGATTCCCCTATATTTACGCCGCCCTCCGCGCCGGTATTACAGGAACAAACACTACCATTGACCAGAGCACCCTGGACTTTCTGAAAAAAGTGGGAGCCGGCGGCAGCAAGGTCTACGGCGGTTTCGGTATTTCAAACGGCGAGCAGAGTAACGCCCTGGCTTCCTACGTAGAAGCCGTTGTTGCAGGCTCTGTCTTTGTCCGCATCATCAGCGAAAATAAAGCAGACGCTGTTACCCTGGCCGCAAAGGTTACTGAAAAAGCCCGGGAAATTACCACCCTCAGATAACAGACGGCACCTGTCATACGACAGGTGCTTTTTTTTCGGCCCAGTGCTCATTCCAAGGGCATCGCGTCAGGCATATTTCATATCCTGCAAATCAGTATTTCCATTTATAAATCTACGTTTTCAGATAAGCACAGTAGTTTTTTCCGCCTTAAAATAAATTTGTACTAACTCAAGTGCTTTTCATATTTATTAAGGAGGAGAATACAAGTATGAAAAAAACAAAAATTGCTGCCGTTCTGTGCGCACTGCTGGCTGCAGCTGGTATGGTATTTACATCGTGTGCATCAGTGAAGGTAACTGCTGCTGACTGTGCCCCATCTGCTGCACTGATGGGTACTGTTACCGATGCCGGACAGGTTGTAAGCTGCATTCGTATTGATTTTGGCAAAGATTTCCGTGTAGAAGGTATTACTGCAGATACCTTCACCGTACACGCCAAAGCTTCTAATCCAGACTATATTCCTGCTGACCAGATGAGTTTTGGCATTGGAGAAGCTGACCGCGCCGTTGTAAAAGTTGAAACCCGTGATCAAGCGGTATACCTGTGGCTGGACCAGTCTACCGGTGCAACCCTTTCATATCTGTACCCGGCAGCCCGCAATATACCAGTAGTTCTGGACTACACTGTTACCCAGAACACACCCGTAACCCTGACCGACAAAAAGGGCAACGTTCTTGATGCAGCATACGTAAGCGAAGTTGCTGTTTCATCAGCTATCGTTGAAGACTCTGAAACAGTACACTTTGAATCAGTAACCGGTTCAGAAGGTATCAACTACCAGTTCTGTGATGCCGGAAAAGCAGACACACTGATTGTATGGTTCCACGGAAACGGAGAAGGTGACTTTGCTTCTTCAGGAAACAACGTTGCACAGATGCTGGCTAACCGTGGTACCGTTGCATGGGCAACTGAAGAAGCACAGGAAATCTTTGGCGGTGCTCACGTTATGGCTTTTCAGGCTCCTGACACCTGGTACTACGCACAGAAAGACGGTCTTCTTGATGCTGCTTATGCAGAAATCCAGGCCGTTGCCCAATCAAAAGGTGTTAAGAAAATCTACGTTTCTGGCTGTTCTGCCGGTGGTTACATGACTACCCGTATGATTATCAAATACCCTGATCTGTTTGATGCAGCCATGATTAACTGTCCTGCCCTTGATGTAGCTGATGGTCGTGGTGGAGAAACTCCAACTGATGACGAACTGGAAACCATCAGAGCTTCACGCACAGCTATCTGGCTGGTACAGGCTGATGATGACACCACCGTACGTACTGCTGACTGTAGCGTACGTCTGTTCAATATCCTTACCGAAGGTGAACCACTGCTTACCTCGTCTGTAGAACAGGATCTGGTATCTGACTTTACTACAGAAGAAACCAGCGACGGAAAATACAAGCTTACCCTGTACAAAACCGTTATGGGTGCTGATGGAACCAGTAAAATCGTAGTTCCAGAAGATTACGACCTGGACGGTATCTATACCGCAACTGAATATTCTAACCATTGGTCTTGGATTTATACTCTGCGTAACAATCCAAAAGATGCAGAAGGTAACTCAATCTGGAGCTGGGCTGCATCCAAATAACATTTTGTTAGCAGTATAAACGTATAAAAAAGTCCGTATTTCGTAAGAATACGGGCTTTTTTTTTGCTATAGTGTCGAAACAGTTTACTTATAATTAGGAGGATTTTCCATGTTTGAAAAAACAAAAGCACTGTTCGGTGCCCAGGATATGACTGTCGGAAGCCCCACTAAAGCAATTGCCAAATTTGCTGTTCCACTGTTGATTGGAAACTTGGCACAGCAGCTCTACTCAACCGTAGACTCTGTTGTTGTAGGAAAATACTGTACCATTGCTCGTAATGGCTACAACGGCGTAGATGCACTTTCTGCCGTTGGAGTTTCAGGTCCTATCGTAAACCTGCTGCTTGTTCTCTTTATCGCTGTTTCTACCGGTGCCGGAATCCTCGTTGCCCAGTATTTCGGAGCAAAAGACAAAGAACGTCTTTCCGTTACCATCGGTTCTTCAATTTCGTTAATCGTTGTTACCGGCGCTGTAGTTTCAGTAGTCGGCTACTTTCTTTCTGAACCTATGCTGGTTCTCATCAATACTCCGGAAAAATACCTTGATCTTGCTACTGCCTATTTGAAAATCCTCTTCATCGGTATGACCGCCATGTCGTTCTACAACATCATGTCCGGAATTCTGCGCGGTATGGGTGACAGCTTCTACCCTCTGGTATTCCTGCTCATTTCAGCCGGGCTCAACATTGTTCTGGATATCGCTTTTGTAAAATACTGCGGTTGGGGCGTACAGGGTGTTGCATGGGCAACTCTTATTGCACAGGTTGTTTCTGCCGTTCTCTGTCTGATCCGCCTTACCCGTATGGGTGACATGATTACCTTAAACGCAAAAATGCTGAAACCTGATATGCTGACCATTGGTAAAACCCTTAAACTGGGTCTGCCATCAGGTATTACCCAGGCAATTTTCTCACTGGCCATGGTTATGGTACAGAGCCTGACAAACCAGATGGGCGACTTTGTTCCAGCTGTAAACGTAGCCATTATGCGTGTTGACGGTTTTGCCGTTCTTCCAGCCTTTACCTTTGGTCTTGCTATTTCTACCTACATCGGCCAGAACCTGGGTGCAAAAAAAGTTGAACGTCTGAAACCCGGTGAAAACGCTGCATTAAAGCTGTGTCTTTCTACCTCGGGAGTTATCGTTACCCTGCTGTTGATTTTCGGAAAGCAGTTCATTGCATTCTTCATCAATCAGGATGCTACTGATCCTGTGATTTATGAACAGGTTGTTTACCTTGGTGGCCGGGGATTGCGTATCCTTTCCGTCGGATATCTGATGATGGGTCTGATGCAGATTTATGGCGGTATTCTCCGTGCTGCCGGTGACACCATGTCTACCATGATCATCTCGTTGATTACCACCGTTATCGTTCGTGTACCGCTCGTATACGCCATGGCCTACTTCACCAGAAGTGAAGAATGGCCCCATGGTCACCCGGACGCACTGTTCATTTCACTGCTCATTGCCTGGATTCTGAATGCAGCCCTTACCTTTGGGCGCTACAAACAGGGTAAATGGCGGAATATTGACCTGATCGGAAAATAATACTTAAATCAAACATACGCTTGTAGTACAATCTTCTGCGGAGGATTGTACTACGTGGTATACTATCCCTATGATTTTCAAGAAAGGGCTGTGGTGTATCATTGCACTGTTCGTTACATTCAATGTATTTTGTGCTTTTGCAGAAACCGGCACAGATACCCGGACAGTAACTATTACTGTTACCGGAATAAAGAAGAAAGCACCGGTCTCAGTGGCCGCCTATCTGATACCTGAAGAAATGCTGAAAGCAGCTGCGGAAGCTCAGGCAGCTGCACAATCAGGCGAAACTACCACAAAAAAGAAAAAGAACGAATCCAGTACCCAGCAGAAGAATCAATCACGACATCAGGAAACCCAGATTACCCCGCCCGATGCTTCTGCTACCGCAACTCCAACCGGTACTACCGTAGATATTCCTGTACAAGTAAAAAAAGGGTCATATTTTTTCATAGTATTGCAGGATTTGAACGGTAATGGCACCATGGACACCAATCTGCTGGGACTTCCCAAAGAGCCCTTTGGATTTGGCGGCTATACCGGCGGTATTCCCAAAGACATGAATCAGTTCATCATTACCGTAGATGCTGATATGACGATGGAAATACCGTTACTGTAAACAACAGTCTGATTACGCTGAAACTACTCAGCTTTTAACCGGAAGAATCAACAGAGTATGAGTTTTTGCCTTGTACTCTGCAAAGCCTTCTTTCTTTGACTGACGTCCGTCTGCCAGTGGAATGCTGACACACAGGAACATACAGGTGTTCACGAATGCACCCAGAGCCAGATACCAGTGGTCAGGACTGGCACAGATTACAGATCCTGCAATACCCCACCACATGAGAATTTCTCCCAGATAGTTAGGATGACGTGAATATTTCCACAGGCCATTCAGGTTAAACGGACCGTTTCTGTTTTTTCTGTACGAATGCATCTGGCGGTCAGCAAAGAGCTGCAGGGTAGCAGCACAGAACGAAAGGGCAATGAAAATCAGGCACGGCCAGGTAAATGCAAATTGTTCGTTAACGGCAACTACTGCAGGAAGAATACAGAAATACACAACCAGTGTGGGGAACAGGTGAATGCCGGCAAAGTTGATGAACGGATAGAATATGCCGGTTTTTTCCTTGAGCATGGTATACCGCCAGTCCTGGGCATTAAGATTGGCAAAGGTATAGGCCCAGTTTGCTGTAAGACGGATGCCCCAGTAGAACACCGCAGCCAGCAGCAGCCAGCCTAAAAGATTCATTTCACCGGCATAAGAACAACAGGCCATGATAACCAGTGGCTGCACGCTCCAGTATGGATCATACACGGAAGCATTACTAAAAATAACGCTGAAAGCAAAAGTAACAATGGTAGCAATAACATCAGCAATCAAAAGACGGAACCAGTAATCTCCATGAGCTGCCCCATATGACCAAAGGCCAACAGCAGTACTGATTGCGTACACGAAACAGAGAATCACAAAACTCCATACGCGGTTTTCTTTGATATCAGACATAATAACCTCTTTCATTAGTGTCATTCCGAACTTGTTTCGGAATCTATGCACAGCGAGATGCTGAAACAAGTTCAGCATGACAGAAACAACTAATCTCCTTCACTATATCAAAAAATTATATAAGTTAGAAACCCATGTCAGATGACTTTCTGGTGACTTGATGATGAACGGCTGGTGAGTCCGTTTATTGAATTGAGGAGCAGACAGTCCTAGCATGATTAGTGATGTCATACGACATCGCAAAATCAAATACGGAGGATTCCCATGAGTTTGAAATTCTTTAGATGTTCTGTCTGCGGAAAAATTGTAGAAGAAGTTGCAGGAACTCAGGTACCCACAATCTGTTGCGGAAAGGATATGATCCTGCTGGAAGCAAACACTACCGATGCCACGCTGGAAAAACACGTACCGGAAGTAGTAACGAAAGGTAGCACCGTAACGGTTACCATTGGTTCTACCCTGCATCCAATGACAGCGGATCACTTCATCCAGTTTATTGCCATTGAAACCGATAAAGGTGTTCAGATGCGATATCTGAAACCGGGTGATAAGCCGGAAGCCGTATTCACCTTAAACGGCGAAAAGTTGATTGCAGCATACGAATACTGTAATCTTCACGGATTATGGTGTTATAACTGCAATCAGAAATCACCCATGCTCTGCAACAGATGAGTATTGACCCAAGTTGTTATTTTCCCAGGATTTTGTGGAGCAGACGGTACAGCTCCATGGCTTCCTGAGGTTCAAGTGGTACACAACCGGCAATCTGTTCCGGTACGTGTACCGCTTTGTCTTTAAGAGCTTCTCCGGCTGGAGTAACGGAAACGTTCAATACACGCTCATCTTCTTTTGAACGGCACCGTGTTACCCAGCCTTTTCCTTCCATAGTTTTTAGCAGGGGAGTCAAGGTACCTGAATCAAGGTACAGATGACCTCCCAGTTCTTTAACCGACAGTTCCTTATGTTCCCACAATACCATCATGGTAATGTACTGGGTATACGTCATATCAAGATCATCAAGAAGCGGTTTATACAGGCGTACAACCTCTTTTGCTGCCGCATACAGCGGAAAGCACAATTGGTTGTCCAGTTTCAAAGCATCGTAGGCACACATTTCACTCATTCAATCACTCACTTATTCAGACTCGCCAGGTATTCAACTGCAGAAAGGGCAGCAACGTTACCCTCGCCGGCAGCTTTAATGTACTGATAGGGAGCACCGGTAATATCGCCAGCCGCAAATACACCAGGAATACTGGCGCGCATATGGCGGTCTACGGCAACGGCGTTTTTCTCCATGGCAAGGCCGCTGATCAACTGACCGGGAGCAATGTCTTCACGCAGGATAAAGATTCCTGTTGCTTCAACATTCTTTACGCCGTCAGCAGTTTCAGCTACCAGACGCATGCATCCTTCGCCTTTTTCAATTGCAGTAGGTTTGTAGCCTTTCAGCACTTCTACCCGTTCTCCCAAAGACATTTCGCCTTCGTACTGAGGAAGATAATACACTTTTTCTGCAATTTCGCCCATAAACTGAGCTTCACTTTCTTCTTTTGGACTATATCCAATGATAATTGCAGTCTTTTTGCGGTACAGGGGACCATCACAGGTAGCGCAATAGCTGACACCGCGACCAAGGTTCTCGTTTTCTCCCGGGAACGGTTTGGAAACACTCATTCCACCGGCAAGAATAACGGTCTTAGCTTCGTACATCTCTTTATGTCCCTGCAGTGAAAAAGATTTTCCCATGGGGAACACAGCCATAATGTGATCTTCGGTGATTTCTACATTCAGCGAAGCCAGATGATCAGCAAATGCCTTTTGCATTGCTTCACCTGAAACGGCAGGCAGTCCCAGATAATTCTGGATAGTATGTGCCTTCTCTACTTTTTCACTTAAATTGTGACTGCCAAAAAGCAGGACTGATTTATTACGTACGGTTGCAGTAAGAGCTGCTTCAAGCCCGGCAGGACCGGTTCCAATGATTGCAATGTCAACTGTTGCCATAATGATTACTCCTTAAGTAATGCTCACCTTACATGAGGGATGCTACGCATTTTTCAAGATCTGCCATATCCTGAGTAGGTTCAAATCTTGCAACAACATTGCCTTCTCTGTCTACTACGAATTTGGTGAAATTCCATTTAATTTCAGGATTGTTTTTGTAGTCTTTGTCGATTGTTTTCAGCATAGCACCCATTGCCATTGCTTTAACACCGCGGCCAAAACCTTCAAAACCTTTCTGTTCTTTCAGGTATTTGAACAGTGGGATGGCGTTTTCACCGTTAACGTCAGCTTTTTTCATCTGAGGGAACTGGGTGTTGTATTTAAGAGTACAGAATTCGTGAATTTCTTCATCATTACCAGGGGTCTGGCCTGCAAACTGATTGCAAGGAACATCGATAATATCAAAGCCTTTGTCGTGATATTTTTCATACATTTCTTCAAGTGGTTTGTAGTGAGGAGTAAATCCACAACCGGTTGCAGTGTTTACTACAACTACTACTTTGCCTTTGCATTCTGAAAGCTGAAACTGGGTTCCGTCTGCTTTTTCTACACTTAAATCATAAAAGTTCATCTTTGACTCCTTACGTGGTTATCCGGGTCCTTTTGTCCGTTAACCTCATTTTTCGCTGGCCGCTGCCCAACGGGTTTCGCGGTCTGATTTCTTTTGATTGCGTACAATCAATTTACATTTAATTGTATACAACTGATTTCAAAATCTGTCAATACATTGTGTACAATTTATTTTATAATAATAGAATTTTCGGGAAAACTGTTCCTACTTGTCACCCTGAACTGGTTTCAGGGTCTCACATCTTTGTCAAATCATGATTTGACAAATCATGTTTTGTCAAATCTGAAAGATTATAGGCTGTTCTATCTTTTTTTGTATTCTGTTCGTACGCAATGGATATGATTATGAACAGAATAAACATAACTCTTGAAGAGTATCTTTGCTGCAAACCAACGGAGATAGCCGCAATTCCTTAGACGGTCTTAAGCTCAACCCCGAGTGCATTACGGAAGATGTTCTACCGCCAGCTGGAAAGTATTGGTATTTCAGAGTCACAGTCTGAGGCATTTTTGTGCCACAGTATTATGCCAGCAGACATCCTTACGGATTGCTCAGGAAATACTGGGCCATAAAACTACAGAAATGACCCAACATTACAGTAATCACGATAATCAGAAAAAATATGCCGAAATGCGCATTGCCTTGGAAAAATGCACCGATTACATTCTGCAGTTTGATACTGGGAATGTGAGGTAAAAAAACAGCAGCAAATATGAATTTTTTGCTGCTGTTAAAGAGTGTTTTTATACTTGTTGAATCAAGTATTTAATCATTTTCTGAAAGCCTGATTTTTACAACAATATCGTTTTCATAGTAGATAACGGCTGTATACAGGTAATTTAAAAAATAAAGCGCAGAATTATTATGATCGTTTAGGCTATCTGGTCTTCCTAAAGTCTGCAATACCTCATCTTTTGATTTACCAATAAGATTTGACCATGGAATAAAATCTGTCTGGGATACGACATCTGCTCTTACTATGTAATAGGTGCGAAATTTCCGATATTCTAAAGTGATATCATTATTTTGTAATACCAGTTTATCTCGAGCATCACTTTTTATATTAGCTATTTGTTCCACTGCGCCATTATCGGTTTCGACAAATCCTAATTCAGATTTTAAAAACTCAATATCATCAAAATATGACAGTGGTGTAGCAGAAAAATAATCTAATGAATTACTTTTCTGCTGTGCAATGCAAACAAAAAGCTGAATCTGCAGAAAGAAAAGAATTATTAATTTTTTAGAGTTCATTTTGAATACCGCCTAGAAGATTTCCCCAAAAACCCAATGGATACAGGTATCTTCCCATTTTGTACCTGGATACACATCTTGTATCGTAATAATTACAGTGCCGCTTTTCCTCTCAGGAAACTCTATCATTTGTGGATTAGGAGAATCTTCTAACACAAATGAATATGTTTCATTTGTGTTAGGAAAATAACACATAATTTCTTTGGGGCGACTGTTGTAACTCCATAGATACGGTTTTCTTGCTGATACATAACCTGTAATGAAAAACAAGTAAGTTACATCTATGTGCATGGTTATGGATTCACCTATTCCTAATCCATCTTGAGCTTCTACCCAAGGTTCATCAAGATGACTGTTTTCAACATTTGACGCTGAATATATTTTCTCCCCTTCATGTAATTCAGAAGAAGCCCCAAGCACATGTACTGGTGAATAAAATTCCCAGGATCGAACAGATTGTGTACCCCAGAAAACTGGATTATTGCTCGATTTTGAATAGAGTATAATGAACTTGTCTGACAAAAGCATAAGTAATGTTTCATCAATGATGTCATTTCTCAGATGCAACCATTTAAAAGTATCATCAGAAACTATTTCATAGTCAAAGGTTTGATTCCACAATGGATTTGTGTTAATAGATTCCTCATCTTGAAAACGAAATGTAACCTTGATCGGAGGAAAATAGTATATCACTAATAGATTCTGAAAAGATGTATATTTGTAATACCAGAACCAGTAGAACAATTAACACAAATTTTCTCACTACTTAGACTCCTTTTTTACAGGTTCACGAATATCAATTAAAATCTCATCACCTTTTGCCCAAGCTTCACCAGTAGCAGAAGCCCCATACCTAAAACCTAAATCCATTAATATATCTGTTGTTTCGTTAAAATCTTTCAAATGTGGAATCTGGCAACCAGCACTAAGGGGTCTTACATCATTGGCATATGGTTCCATCTGACCTTTTGCAGTTTTTGCATTTGGATGCTGTAATACGCCATCCTCTTGAGAAACACCGTTTCCTGTGATAGAGATTGCATTATTATATGAACCTGATTTATTCAATAAAGTTCCTTTATACTCTCCTGGATTGATAGTCAGAGAACCTTCTATGTTATAGTCAGCTGTCGATTGAATAGGTATACTGTTGACTTCTTGGCCCATTAATTTTACAGACTCTGTTGACTGAAAATATTTGCCATTTTCTCCATTATCCAACTCACTTCTCTGAATTACAATTATTGTATTTTCTTTTACGATTTGCGCAATTCGTGGACTATGGGCGGCCAAATCAGAATAAATTTCAACTAGGCGTTTTTGTTCTGCATTTTGTTCCAACCCCCACAAATCCACATAGTTAACCGGGTCATTATTTACATACGCATACCAGTTTGCCCCATCCCGAATCGGGTCTGCGGTAGTAAAGCGGGCTAGTTACGGTGAATAATTTCGGTATCCACAATCACTGAGGCCGGAATCCAGTAGATATACAGAGGTTTCTCTCCAAGGGCGATTTAGCAGGTGCTCAACTTCTGTATAGCACTAATCCATTCTGCTTACTCTTTTACAAACCTTGCAGTAAATTCCATAATTTTTCTTCATAGTTACTTGAGGTAATTATATTTTGATACTCCTCATTGGATATTTCAAACCAGCCATAATGATATGAATACAGATAAATATTGTCATCTTGCGGAATAGTGTATCGATACAGGTATCCCATGCAATATCGGTCTCTAAAGAGATAAGAAACACCTATATATGAATCGTCTTTAATCATATCAGCTTGAGGGAATAATTTGGGGAGTTCTGAAGATTTTGCCATACGATCCTGACACTCAAAAGATAATTCAACATCAAATGGAATCCCATGTTTATAATTCCAATACCATTCAAGAAAGATTGGACGTACAACTTCTTTGTGTACTAAATATTCTTTTGGATTTGTATTTTTCCAAAACAATGGATTATCCCTGACTGATGTAAGCATTGCAATTTCGTTTCCCAAGTTACCACGAATATTTTCATTAATAAAATCGTCAACAGAGCAATCATATGTGATTTCTTCATCAGAAAAAACGTTATCAAGTACTAACGCCAATTGTCCAATTGTACTTGGATATTCCAAAGGAGTATTTGAGTTTTGTGCATAGAATGGACATGTAATTGATAGTAGAAATAAACCTAGTATTTTTCTTTTCATCAGCATAGTCCTATTTGTTTTTCTGTGCAGAATTGCTTACTTGTTGCTCTGATCGGAGTTTAGAAGACTCAATCTGATCTTGAGCGGTTTTAGTTATCTGTCCATTATTGGGTGCTTTACCTAACTCAGTAAATGGATCTGGATTTACATCTGGATATAAAGGTTTCCCATTTTCGTTATAAGTGACAGAGGGAACTGAAGTATTTACATAACTGGAAAACTGTGAATCAAATGGTGCCTTAGGATTGAAATAATAACAAGTTCCACTCGGTGCAAATGCAGAAATGGGTATGTTATATTCTTTCGATGTCTCCACATCAGATACTTGATTAGGACCAAAATCTGATAATCGTTCAGGATTTCCAGAAATATCTCCATGGGTATGACTTAATTCAACTATCGTATCGTCAGGCGACAATGGATCCGTTAGCAGCCATACGGAAGAGCCAGTTACAGCATCACCAATATTTGGAAGCGAATAGTAATACTCTCCGGAAGTAGTATCTTGGTAGATAGTTGCTCCATATTCAATACCATATTCCATCGAATCATCGTTGTAATTAATTCCGAAATCATCACGAGCGTCTTTTATTGAACTAAATTTTTCCCAAGGTAAAAGCCCCCACAAATCCACATAGTTAACCGG
>JAZLJW010000046.1:0-27509 GCA_045597345.1 Treponemataceae bacterium | reverse complement strand
AACTGCTGCAGGAAGAAGCGGCGCGCAGACAGAAAGCCATAGAGGATAAAATAAAAGAACAGCGTCTGATAAAAGAAGAAGATGCCGTACGTGAAATAGAACAGGAATCTCTGGAACAGTCACATCTAGGACGGTATATCGCGGTTAACAGCAGTTGGTATAACGAAATAATCCTGAAAGAAGACGGCACCTATTATGATGTAACAAAGGTCACAACTGGAGCGGCAGCCGGTTCATACGGAACATTCATGGGAGTTTATACTATAAAAGATGGCGACCTGCAGCTGAAACACAAAAAAACGCTGTCTGAAAAGATTATCGGATTCAAATTCTATTGTAAAAAATTTACCGGTTATTTTTCCTATGATCACATGAGTTTCAAGGGGTTTTGGATTGGCAATGGCACAAATTGTACCTACTTTAAGGAATAGGACTATATGGCAATTGAATTGAGTGAAACAATAGCAGGGTACAACCTGCTGAAAAAGATAGATGCCAGAAGTGGCGAAGCAGATTTGTTTATAGCTGAAAAGGACAATGATGTAGCAGTGATAAAGGTGTACCGCACCAAACTGAAGGCAAAAACAGAAATCCTTGATGCGCTGCAATCCATAGACACTTCCAATATCGTTCAGATAAAGGAATTCGGCTACTACAACGAACGGTTCTATGAAATCATGGAATATGCATCCGGCGGTGCCCTTAACGATAAAAACCAGGATGGCTCATACCGTTATCTTCCTCTGTCGGAGGAAAAAGCACTGGATTTGTGTCGTGAGATAATCAACGGATATAAAGCCTGTCACGACGCAGGCATCATTCATCGTGATATTAAACCGGGAAATATTTATCTGCGTAATGCCAACGGCTCAGAATTCATTATCGGAGACTTTGGGATTTCGTCCATCATGCAGGAAGATGAAGTACTGCATCAAACTCAGTCAATGTCCCGAACCACCGGCTATGCTGCCCCTGAAGTACTTTCCGGTCTGATTTCTACCAAAATGGACTACTACGCTCTGGGTATAACCTTATGGGAAGTACTTAGTGCCAAAGATCCCTTTACTCTTGAAAACGGACAGCCCAGGAACGCTGCTCACCTGCTGCGCGATACCATAGAGGGGCGCATTGCCGATGATCTGTTAAGCCGGGAGCCATTGCTCAGTGATCGTATGCAACACCTGATTCGCGGCTTGTTGGTTGTTGATGAAGCAAAACGCTGGGGATATGACGAAGCAACACGTTTTCTGAATGGTGAAGAAGTAAGCGTATATGTGGCTCCGAAGAAAATACGCCCCTTAACGTTTGCCGGTAACAGATACCAGACGCTGGATGACTATGGCCGTGCTATTATGGCTAATCCGGAAGAAGCAAAACGTGATTTGATATATGGTGCCATTGAAGGACAGATAGAAGAGTATGACAGTAAGCTGGCGCTGGAGATTGCCAGTCTTGCCCGGGATCTGAAGGCTTATGACGAGGCTGAACAGCTGAAGCGGATTCAACAGATTGGCTGGTTACTGGCTCCATCGGTTCCATTGCAGCTTGATGATGGTACCGCAATAAGTTCCATTGAGGGACTTCTGGACGTAATCCGTAACAAACCGGAATGTATTGGTGATATGGTAGCTGATAAGTATTCTCTGCTGTATACGTGGATGGAAATTGCCGGTTATCGCGAGTATGCCTGTGAAATGTATACAAAATGCCTTGGAGGAGTTCAAAATCCTGATATGGCACAAAAAGCAGATATTCTGTTAAAGGCACAGGTTATCTTCAATGACTATACGATTAAGCCTTTTGCCGGCTGTGGATTAAAGGACTATGAACTTTCATCAAAAGAGCAGCTTGCAAGTCTTTCACAGGAGCAGAAAGAGTTTATTCTGGAACTGTATCGTTCCGGCAGCAGTGAAGGACTGTTCAATACCTGGCTGGAACTGGTATCTGATGGTAAACCAATAGATGCTGAAACCTGGCAGGCTTTTGAGCAGAGCCTTGAGTAAAAAAATAGGAAGAAAAGGAAAATGGCGATGAAGTGCCCGGAATGTGGATTTGAAGTAATTAAAGACGATATATTCTGTCCCAATTGTGCAGCCATGCTGCATTTTGAAGAAGTAGTAGCAGAAAAAGAGAAAGAGATAGAAGATCAGCAGCAGAAAGCTGAAGCTGAAAAAGTAAAACAAGAGCAGGAAGCGCTGAGGAAAGCTGAAGAACAGAAGAAAAAAGAACAGGAAGCTGAAAAGAAAAAGCAGCTGGAGCAGCAGAAAAAAGCTGAGGCCGAAAAAAAGCGTCAGTATGAAACGCAGAAAGCACAGAAACTGGCAGCAAAAAAACAGGCTGCAGAAAAACGGCAGGATATACTCTCCAGCTTAATTGCATTTGGACCTGTAGTACTTGGTATTATAGGCGTTATAGCAGGTATCATCTTAGGAGTTAAAGAGTATCAGGTGTATTCTGATATAGCGTACTTAGTGGGATTTGCAAATCTTACGCTGTTCTTTACCTTCTTAACTGTGGCAGCATTTTCTTCTGGTGAAACAGGATGGGGTGTTGCTGGAGTCAGTATTGATTTGATTTTTGGCGTATTTACCGTTCTATTTGGAATAGCGTTGTTTGTGTGGGATTTACCTGGTGAAAAAGAAGCAAAAATCGAAGCAAAGGCCCAGACTTTGCAGAATGCGTATATAGTCAGTTATCAGGAACAGGCAGAAAACCGTACACTGGCAGTACTTTCAAACGGTGTATTTGCCAGGAGCAAAGGAAATTCAGTTACTCTGGAACTTACCGGCCTGACATATAACCTGAAGGGTAATACACTGAAGCTTTCACTGGGCTGCATCGCCAACCCCACTGCCTTTGATACTGCAAATCTGCAGATAGAGGTTGGGCTTTACTATTCAAAAGACGCATCTTCTTTTATCTGGAGAAAAGCATTCGATAAAGAAGGCTTAAAAGCCGAATCCTCTCTTGAAAATCTTACGCTTACTGCTAACATTCCTGCTTTTGTGAGAAACGGGCAGTACTATGCAGGTGTTGTGGTAAAAGAGTTCACCACTGACCGGTACTATGACGCTGTAACGGAATGTTACTGGTCTGATGAACCGCTGCAGTTTACGAATAAAAAATTTGAAGAGGGCAGCAGCAGTGAAACACTGCAGATTGCAGAAACTATAGAGCAGAAAAATCATCAAGTGGCAAAAATGTCGGACGGTACCTATATGCTGCTTTCTGGAAAGAGCACGGAAATTATGTCAGATGCTCTTTCTTACAGTTATGACGGTAAAAAAATTACAGTGTCTTATAACGCCATAACTAATACATCGCCCTGGCGGACAGCACAATTAAGTTGTGTTGTTGGACTTATAAAAAAAGAAGACTACACTGGTTCCGGGCAGTTAAATTCATTCCAGAGACGTTTGAATTTGGGATGTCTTGAGGAAGGGTACCATTTTACAGAAAATTCAAAAACGGTAGAAATTCCGCAGGATCTTCCTGCCGGTGAGTACTATGTAACATTCAGTGTAGATGAACAGTGGTTGTTAAATGGTTGGGAAAAATGCTATACCACTGTATTTGACAAGACAATCCGTATAGGAAATTTTACGTTTTAATCAGATAACACTACTATAAAAGTACCGGGATTGATTTGCCCCTATTGCAAGGTCCCGGTGGCAGCGTTGCTGTCGGGCGTAAGCCATATTGCTAAAAGCGGAGGTTCCCTGTGGCCGCTATCTATCCAATCTTTTTTTCAGACGGTGAATCTGCAATCCGTCTGGCTTCTCCCAAAGACTTCAAACCAACGGAAACTTTTTCACAAAAGGCTATGAAAGGCAGCGCAGTATCAGCTTCAGATGCTGAAGACGCTGTGTACAACAGTGCCAAAGCGTTCTATACCCGGCAGTTCATTCAGGGAAAACAGAATAAATGTGGTTGGAGCAACCAGACGGTAGGAAATGCTCTGGACCAGCGACGGATAGCACGCGGTACAGTAGGTGAGGAAGAACTTTCCGGTGAAAAGATTCTTTCCCGGTATTATGACAGGTGCGATATTACCGAAGATGATTTTTCAGACCTGCTTGCTGTTCTGGACCTGACACCGGAAACCGTATGGAAGTATGTATCCAGCTGTCTGGAACGTGACCGGCTGATGAACAATCAGCTGCCGGTGCTGCTGGAAAATATCGAACTGCTTCTTGCCCACGCAAATGAAATCATCAGTACACCGGAATGGGCCAACATCCGTTTTAATGAAATGTGTTTCAGCATTGCCTACACAAGCCGGAAACGCCCCATTACGCTGGGAGAACTGCTTACCCACTGGAATGACGGCTACTGGAAGGCAACCTGCCCCAAATGCAATGCAAAAGGATACGTATACTCCCTTGCAGGTTCACCCCTTTCAGGGACCAACTACTATTCCATGGTCTGTCCGCAGTGTCACAAAAAATACCGCTCATCCTATATCCGCACGAACAATTCCAGCCCTTTTGCCAATAACTGGCAGCGGGCTATGAGTTACAAGAGCGAAATAGAGTACCAGAGCACCCAGTTGAGTCTGAGTGATCTGGTAGCTATTCTGCGGGGAGATTCCTGGTCAGTTTGAGCTTGCCGTCAGGTTTTCCAAGGTGATGTCACTGGCGGCTTCTGTGCAGTCTACTGTTTTACCGTAGCGCAGATAGTACAGATAACAGCGTACCTGACGTCCTGTTTTTGTCGTAGCAAACATCTGCTCAGCTGCCCGCTTGTAGAATGCCAGCTGCGGCAGATGATGTTCCGGGTTAATTACCCTGTCGGATTTAAAATCAATCACGTAGAGGATATTGTCGTCCGGGCAGTCAAACAGCAAGTCTATCTGCCCGTCTACCAGAACGGGAACTGCATCTGCATTATGAAACCGGGTCTTAAAGGTGTATTCACTTTTACACAAAGGTGCCTGCAAAGCTTTCTGTCCCAGTTCGGTGCCGGTAAAATATTCTGCCATTTCTTTTGCAAGACTCTGCATATCTGCCAGCTGGGTTTCCGTCAGTTTTGCTGCAATATTTTTGGGTACCGGTACAAAAGTATTGGTAAAAATGTGTTCTGCAGCCGCATGAGCCATGGTTCCAAAATCATTTTCTGCAAAAGCTTCTGATTCGGTATCTTTTGATTTTTTCAAAAGATCTTCGAGCTTTGTAGTATTAAAAAGTTGTTTTTCACTGACGTCTGCTGCAGATTCATTTACGCCGGCTGTTGTGCCGAATGAACTTGGTTTGGCACGAATCGGCTCCAGACTGCGATCATTTGCAAGCTGTCGGTCAATTTCTGCTGGAGAATCATATTGGTCTCTGGAAGATGCAATGGCTTCCGGAATTGATGAAAATTTCCGTCTTGTGCTGTCATCACCATTTAGACTTTCTGTCATTTCAAGAGGAATACGGGCAAAAGATTCAAAGGTAAAGGGAGCATTTTCTGTGGTGATATACCGGGTGACCTGATTCTGTACAGAAGCTGCTTCATCTGAAGTAACCAAAACAGCTTCCGGACGGGTAAACTCCAACATGTTGGTAGTCAGCAGCTTCAGCATGGAAGAATACGTTACCGGGGCACCTTTCAGTTCTTCTTGCGTCAGACCCCGGGTATTCTTTTTGTCCCTGCCAATCAGGAATATCTCGTCTTCGGCACGGGTAATACCAACATACAGAATACGGCGCAGTTCTGCCACAGCAAGCAGACTTTCTATCTGCGTATTCTGGGTAGTAAACCAGTTTCCGTCTGCATAATCGCACAAACCTTCAACTGCTGCACTTTTGGGTACAAGACCAAACTGTCTGGTGTATGAATAAAATGTATTTCCTTCAGCCAGAGGATTAAAGGAGTTATCCAAGTCAGGAATGAATACAACAGGAAACTCCAGTCCTTTGCTCTTATGAATGGTCATAATGTGCACCGCATCACGCTGTTCCATAGGAATATCTATATCATCAAGTTTCTGTTTGTTATCAGATTTGATTTCGGCAAGATAATCCACATAGGCAGCCAGAGATCCGTTTTCAGCGTCATACCGACGGGCTGTTTCGTACAGATAGTCAAACAGAGTGTCGTATACGGAAACCGTGCTGTTCCACATGGTTTCATACCGGTAGCCGGCGGTATACCACAAACAGGTAATCAGTTCTGCTACCGTTGCAGTTTTGCTCTGCTCCTGAAGATTTTCAAAAAGGCTTTTTCCTTTCTGGAACTGTTCTTTATCACTTTCTCCCAGTAACGTTTCCTGTTCTGCGGAAAAGGGAAGGGTAATGGTTTTCTTTTCCGAAATATAGCGGAGCAGTTTCATGGTGCCCTTTGATGACAGCTGAACCAGAGGGCTCCGGAGTACATTACCGTATGCAAAGGTATCAGATGGATAGACCAGCAGGCGGAGAAATGAATACAGGTCGTTAATTACGCCTTCGTCAAAGAATCCTGAAACGTTTTCTGCTGCATAAGGAATGCCGTTTTCACGGAGGACGCGTTCAAATTCCTTCTGGTGGGTTGTCCAACGGAAAAGAATGGCAAAGTCAGAGTAATGGTAACCTTCTGCTGCCATCAGTGATTTTATGTGGTCTGCCGTCATCCGGGCCTGCTGCAGATGCGCAGAAAGCAGTGTTCCATCAGGATTTGCTTCATCATGAATCAGCTGGATGTGAACGCGTTTTTTATCTGCATCTGCGCTCTTTTCCAGATTCTTCTCTGCAATCTCAGCATCAGTGTAATGGGCTTCGTAGCCTGCATCTGCGGGAGCAGGTTTTGTTTCAAAAAGAGCGGCTTCTGCACAGTCTGCCGGCGAAAAAATGTCATTAAAGGCTTTGAGAAGATTTTCTTTTGACCGGTAGTTGGTTTTCAGCTGCCTGCTGTTATTCAGCTCAGTTTTCAGTGCGTTAAAAACCGTTACGTCTGCACCGCGGAATTTATAGATGGACTGCTTTTCATCACCGACAAAAAACAGTTTATCTGATGTCAGCTGATCTGCAGTGGGCACTCCTTCTCCAGAAAGAGTTACCTTTTCAGAAATAAGATACAGGATATCGCGCTGCAACTGGTTATCATCCTGAAATTCATCAATCATGATGGCCTTAAAGGATTTCTTTTCCTGATTTCTGATCTCAGGATAATCGATGAGGATACGCCGGGCGAATTCGGAAACGTCAGCAAAAGTAAGAATTCCTGATGAACGACAGGCCTCATGATATTCTGTTTGGTATTCATCCAGCAACTGACAGACAGCGCGGTTCTGCTCGAAGGAAATTTCAAAGTTATACAGCTGACACAGGGAAGTGAATGGTTCACGGAGAATATACGGGGGGTCATACTCGCCTTTAATGAAAACCTGTGCAGTTTTTGCCACAAGCCCACCGCGGATGATTTTAATGGAATTAAGGGCGCCAAGCCATTTCAATGCGGCAGCTGTATCATCGATGGCAGGAGCTTCTGAGGTAAGAAGGGCACCGTGTTCTTCAAATGCTTTCTTATACGTTTCCTGAGCCGCCGGGGTAAACTCCCGCTTCAGCTGACATTCATCAATAACTCCCTTAATCTTCAGCATCAGCTCGGTGACCACTGGCGTCAGTTTTTTCCACTCTTCGCGGGCAATGATGCGCTGCTGGTCTGCCATGGCAGTAAAACAGGTTGGTGTTGCCAGGTTACTGTGTTTTCTTACTGCTTCTGCAAAGAACTCTGCAGCTGCTTTTTCCGGATTCTGGTCACGTACCAGTGCTTTCATGGCAGGAAGATGCAGTCGGTTCAGTACAAAAGGAAGTGCCATCTGGTGAGCCAGAATATCGGACTGCATATCATCCATGGTGAAATCAGGTGAAAT
Organism: Treponemataceae bacterium; assembly: GCA_045597345.1. Classification (GTDB taxonomy): domain Bacteria; phylum Spirochaetota; class Spirochaetia; order Treponematales; family Treponemataceae; genus Treponema_I. Next base: position 19,675 of record JAZLJW010000046.1, on the reverse strand, counting down.
GCCGTAATGGTGGATGGCCGTTTTGACAACGGTGTTACAGTAGCTGTCCAGAGTCTGAATCCGTGCCTTATGAAAAGAATTAACGGCATTCTGTGCAAGGCTCTGCAGCTCTCCCGTCTGTGTTTCTGCCATTTCTTTCAGTGTCTTATAGATACGGCTGTACATTTCAGCTGCTGCTTTTTTTGTAAAGGTCAGGGTAAGAATCTGATCCGGAGTGTATTTTTTTTCAGTTACCAACCAGGCATAGCGGTGGCTCAAAACGTGGGTTTTTCCACTGCCGGCACCGGCTGCAACAACTACGTTATCAAGACAGGTAGCTGCCTGATACTGTTCTTCGTTCAAATCTTCAAGTGCTGGATTCATGGTCGTTATCTCCTTAGTCTGCGTTATAGAAAAAAGTGTCAGGTATTCCTTCTGCAGGTATGGATTCCCCGTGAATCTTGAAACTGGTTCTGCAAAGCCGCTTGTACTCACAATCACCGCAAGAACTCGAATCTATCCGATGTAAGGGAGCATATATACCACTCATGACGGCGGCTGCAAAATACTCTGTGTACTCCAGAACTTTTGATTCTTCTGCCTCTGTCAGTTCAAGCTTTGCACTCCGGGAACTGAATCCCGGCACAAAACTGCCGTCGCTGATTTTGAAGAACCGTGGAGTTCCTACTTTCAGCTCCTGAGTATCCGTATTTCCGTCCGGGGTTCTGCCTTTTTCGAGGAGCAGCTTGTACATGGCAAGCTGCAAATCAGCCAGTTCACCCTGACTGTCAGCTTTGCACTGCGCAACAGTAGGAACCGTACCAGACTTGTAGTCAATGATGATGATTTCCTGACCTGTCGGATCAAGTAGCAGCAGATCTATGCGGCCCGTCAGGTCGTAACCGGGATCAGTGCCGTCAGATGTTTCAGGAGTATAGATGTATTCTGCTTCCTGAGCGTATACAGAAAATCCAGGGTAACTGTTGACCAGAATTTCCAGTGCATTATGGAGTGTTTCTGCAGTGTTTGATTTCTGGTCCTGTACCAGATTCCGGCTCATGGGGCACAGTTTTGTATCTTTGGCCAGATCTGCGTATACCTGATTAATCACTGTATCAAGCCGTTGTGCATACTCTTGATTCCAGGTAACCAGTGGGGTACCTCTGGAAAATGTCTTGAAGAATTTTTCCATGATTGCATGCAGTTGTGTACCTTTCCATGAATCATCAAGCAGCCCTGCAGAAAGAGAATCTTCCTTGATTTTGGCAATGCGGCTCATATACCATTTCCGCGGGCACTCAACAAAAGTTTGTACTGCCGATTTACTGACACGGAACCGTTTTTCCGGATTATTACTGTATAGGTTGATAATGGCTTTGTAGTCTTCTGTTCCGGTATCAGACGTAACGGTTTCTGCCAGAGACTTTGCTGCATACTGATGAATCTGCCAGCTTTCAAATCCGGCAGCCTGTGTTTTTAGAAAACTGTTTTGTTCCCTATTACCGGAATCTGAACTGTCATTCTGCAGATACCAGATTTTCTCAGTAAGATAGGGATCTTTTGCATTCCATTCTGCAAGCTCGCGGTCGTACAGCAGTTTCCGTTCAGCTTTGGGAACATCTTCTCCGTGAATGGCAAATGATGAGTGAGGAATGCTGAAGCTTCCAAAGGTTTTTTCTGCACAGCTGAATCGAGCCGGTTCTGCACTGTTCTGGGCATACATGGCAATGTATTCACGGCTGGCGTCAATTTCTGCAACATGCAGGGCATCACGCTTTTCGCTCCGCAAAAAGAGCAGGCGTGTAAAGGTAACCTGCAGGGAACTTTGTGATGCATCAAGAATAAAGTGGCGTTGGAACGGAGCTGCGGCGGCTGCTTTGTATTCGTAGATGTGAACGCCTCGTTTTTCCTGAGTCTGCGGAACATATACACAGTCGGTCAGTACCTGACAGAAGAAGGAGTACGCATTAGGCAGCTGTACATCAGGATACTCTTTTTCAACATCAATAAGGGCTGCCAATTCTGAAATACAGCGGCCAAGAATACGGTCATCATCTTCGGTAAACTTTGCGTAATCCAGCAGGTCTTCGCGGAAAGAGAAATAGTGTTTCTTTATATCTGCAAAGCTTTTTGCCTGTACAATATTGACAGCATCTTTCTTCAGTGTGTCATACAGAATTTCTGCGCGTTGTTCCTGATAGGCGTTGGTTGCTTCTTCAAAAGCCTGCTTCCAGGGATCTATTGGTTTGCCGTCTTTTGTGTACGCACATATACAACAATTTTTCTGGCCGAATGCTATCAGCTGTTTTGTGGCTTCCAGATCTTTCCAGGGCAATGTTGGATTAGTCAGTAACGCTTTTACACTGTCATAAGAAAACTGCTGGGAAACACAGGATGCAAGCTGACTGAACAGCTGTCCGGCACCGCGTTTGGCAAGGGGCTTACCAACACGGTACTGATAGGGAATATCATACAAATCAAGTTCGCGGGTAAGATAGGGACCATAGGTTTCAGTATCTGCAATGCTTACTGCCATGTCACTCCAGGCAATATGTTCTGAAAAGTGTGCTTCTCTCAAGTGCAGGGCTAAAAGGCGCAATTCCGTACGACTGTTGGTGTAGTTGTACACAGTCTTTGACTGTTCAGTTGATGAATCACCAGCGTCTTCAATGTCTGTACGGTACACAAGCGTAACAAGCCCCTTACTTTCTGAGTCAGTAAGTAATTCCCGGTAATCATCAAAGTCACTCAGGGCATCCGGGTAGACAATGTAATAGTGTTCATTGTTTGATCCATGAAACGGAGGTTTTTCCCATGCAGGATCAAACAGATTATTGGCTGTAAGAAACTCGTTGTACGCAGTATACAGCGATAAAAGGTCGTAATCTTCTGCATCAGGGGTACCAGTCAGGATATTATTGGGAGCCCGCTGTTCCGTCCAGTATTTCAATTGGGGAAGAAGACCTGCAATCCAGTCGGCGTAGTTTCCGGCAGTTTCGCGGTATTCCGGAGGTATCAGTGATTTCAGCAGTGGAGTGCTTTGTTCAGCATTTTTGCCTATGTAGTCTGCTGCGAACATCTGGCGCAGTACGGATGGTATACTTTTTTTATCTGGTTTCTGGCTTTTTATCGAAGCACTTTTGAACTGGTCCCAGGCGATGAATTTGTCCATGGCTACTGAACCTTCACCTTCAGGAAGTATCTGCAGAATGTGTTCTGCCCACTGACGGGCTGCTACACCGGTAGGAAATACAAAAATCGCAAGAGGATTGTCAAGATAGCGTAAAATAAGGTTTTCCAGCTTCTTCATAGTATGAACATTATAGACCATCTGCAGTGACATACCAGTGACAAATGTGTAATTTTTAACTGCAGTCCTTAAGATATCCCTATAAGGTTTGTTATTCCCTGTGGTAAAATGCCATGAAATATGAAAGAAATAAAAGTACACGATGGCAATCCTTTGCAGTATGGTGCCACTGTTGAACCTACAGGCGTACATTTTACCATTTTTTCCCGCAATGCAAAAAGCGTTATCCTCTGTCTCTTTGAAACGGAAACCGCCAGTTCTCCGTATTTTACCTATACCTTTGATCCAATTCTGAATCACACTGGTGATGTATGGCATGTGTTTCTGGAAGGTGTTGAGCCGGGTGCACTGTATCTGTACCGTATGGATGGTGAATTTACACCGGAAAAAGGTCTTCGTTTTGATAAAAACTGTTGGCTTATTGACCCGTACACAAAGGCACTGACCAACCAGTCTCTTTTTGCCAACCGCCCTTCTGATTATGGCAGCCCGCAGGACCGCATGGATGTCATCATGGGCAGACTTCCCGATGCATCGAATTTGCCTAAATGCATCGTCATTGATGACCGTGATTTTGATTGGGAAGGGGACCGTCCCTTAAATTATCGGCTCCGTAACTCAATTATCTACGAAACCCATCTGAAAGGATTTACTGCCAGCAGTACTTCCGGTGTTGCTCATCCTGGAACCTATAAAGGTCTGGTGGAAAAAATTCCGTACCTGAAAGACCTGGGAATAACCAGCGTTGAATTGCTGCCGATACAGGAATTCGATGCCTATGAAAATACCAATATCAACCCCCGGACTGGAGAACGGCTGGTAAATTTCTGGGGATACAGTACCATGGCATTCTTTGCCCCAAAAGCAACCTATGCCAGTGACAGCGCTCCCGGTGCTGCAGTCCGCGAATTTAAGGAAATGGTTAAGGAAATGCATAAAAACGGTCTGGAAATTATTCTGGACATAGTCTTTAACCATACGGCTGAAGGTAATGAACATGGCATTACTTTCAGTTTCCGTGGCATTGATAACCCCATCTACTACATCCTCGAATACGAAAAAAAGCAGTATTACGCCAATTTTACCGGCTGTGGTAATACCATGAACTGCAATCATCCCGTAATGCGTGACTTTATCATAGATTGTCTGCGGTACTGGGTTTGCCAGATGCACGTTGACGGGTTCCGGTTTGACCTTGCACCGGTTCTTGGTCGTGGGCAAAATGGTGCCCTTATGGAATGGCCGCCACTTCTGGAACGTATTGCAGAAGATCCGGTGTTGAGTCATACCAAGATTATTGCTGAAGCCTGGGACGCTGCTGGAGCCTATCTGGTAGGTAACTTCCCTGGTGGGCGCTGGGCCGAATGGAACGACCGGTTCCGGGATGACATGCGGAAGTTCTGGCGTGGTGACGAGGATTTATGTGCCAGTGTGGCAACCCGGCTAACCGGTTCTGCAGACCTGTATTTGAGCAATGGTCGTAAGCCATATCACAGCATCAATTTTTTGACCAGCCACGACGGTTTTACTCTGAACGACCTGCTGACCTACAATCAGAAGCATAATGAAGAAAACGGTGAGCACAATCGTGACGGTAACGACACCAACTGGAGCTGCAGTTACGGGTATGAAGGTATTACCGAAAATCCTGAAATTGAAAACCTGCGGACCCGTCAGGCAAAGAACCTGATGTTCAGTCTGCTTCTGGCACAGGGAACTCCCATGATGCTTGCCGGTGATGAAATCCGAAGAACACAGGGAGGAAATAACAACGCGTACTGTCAGGATAACGGCATCAGCTGGATGAATTGGGAAAACTGTAAAACCTATGCCGACTATTATCAGTTTACCCGAAAACTTATTGCATTCCGCAAAGCGCATCCCGCATTCATGCGGCCTGAGTTTTTTACCGGTAAAGATATTTCTCTGAATACACTGCCGGATATTACCTGGTTTGATGAAGCTGGAAATGCACCAAACTGGGGAGAGCTGGGGCACTTTGTTGCATTCCGACTTGATGGCAGCCCGGCAGAGATTGTGTCAGATACCCGGGATAATGATTTTTTCATCATGATTAATGCAGATAATAAGGACAAAACGGTTCATTTACCCGAGGCTCCACGAGGCAAACAGTGGTATAGGGTTATTGATACTTCAAAGAGTTCCCCTCTTGACTTCATGCAGGAAGATCAGGAGGAACTGCTGCCAGAACAGACAATGTACATTTTACCGGCAAAAGCATGTGCTTTACTCTTGAGTAAAGCTTGTAAACCGGTTAACTTATAATATGCCAAAATAAATAGGAGGCAACTAATATGGAATTTGATGCAAAAGCCTTTAAACACAATCTTGAAGCACGTCTTAAGAGACAGTACGGTAAAGATCTGGCACAGGCAAATAAACATGACCTGTTTGATGCGGTATCTGCATCAGCAATGGAAATAATCAACGAAAACTGGATGAAGACACGTAAGGCGTATTACGACAATCAGGGACGCCGTGTGTACTATCTTTCTGCAGAGTTTCTTATGGGACGTGCGTTAAGCAACAACCTGATCAATGCAGGCATTATGGAGCAGGTAAAAGAAGTTCTTAAGGATCTTGATATTGATTATAACATCGTAGAAGACGAAGAACCGGATGCCGGTCTTGGTAACGGTGGGCTTGGTCGTCTAGCTGCCTGTTTCCTGGACTCTCTTGCTACGCTTGATTACCCTGGCCACGGATACGGTATCCGCTACCAGTACGGTATGTTTGAACAGCATATTGAAAACGGTTATCAGGTTGAATATCCGGATAACTGGCTGGCTCATCGCGACCCATGGGAAGTAAAACGTTCAGACCTGGCTGTTACCGTGAAATTTGGCGGTAATGTTGCCTGGCGCCGTGGTGAAGATGGTCAGGATCACTGGTTCATTGAAAATGCCGAAGAAGTTGTTGCAACACCATACGATATGCCTATCGTAGGTTATGGTACCAACACCGTTAATACTCTGCGTTTATGGGAGGCTTCTTCTGCAAATGGTTTTGACCTGCAGCTCTTTAACAACATGGATTACATCCGTGCCGTTGAACGCCAGAATAACGCAGAAAACATCAGTCGCGTTCTGTATCCAAACGATAACGGACCAAGCGGAAAGGCTCTCCGCCTGAAGCAGCAGTACTTCTTCTCATCTGCTTCGCTGCAGGATCTGGTAAATCACTTTATTCAGGATCACGGAAAAGACTTCAGTAAGTTTCCTGATTACCAGGTTATCCAGCTGAACGATACTCACCCGGTAGTTGCTATTCCTGAACTGATGCGCATCCTTATGGATGAACAGGGACTAGGATGGGATGCAGCATGGGATATCGTAACCCGCACCTTTGCCTATACCAACCACACCATTCTGGCTGAAGCTCTTGAAAAATGGCCTATTGAAATTTTCCAGGGACTGATTCCCCGTATTTATCAGATTGTAGAAGAAATCAACCGCCGTTTTATGATTGAACTGCGTAACACCTATCCTGATGACTACGAAAAACAGAACCGCATGTCTATTATCCAGCACGGAAAAGTATATATGGCATGGCTTGCCATCCACGCCTGTTTCAGCGTAAACGGTGTTGCAGCCCTGCATACTGAACTGCTGAAAACTCAGGAACTGAAAGACTGGTACGAACTGTATCCGGCAAAATTCAACAACAAGACCAATGGTGTTACCCAGCGCCGCTGGCTTCTTTCGGCAGATCCTCGTCTGGCAAAATTCATCACTGACCGCATTGGCCATGGCTGGGAAAAAGATCTGTCAAAGCTCAAGGAACTTGAAAAATTCGTTGATGATGACAAAGTCCTGCGGGAATTCCTTGATATCAAGACAGAAAACAAGAAAGATCTGTGTAAGTATCTGAAGGAAACCCAAGGTGTAGAACTGGATCCCAACAGTATTTTTGATGTTCAGATTAAGCGTCTGCACGAATACAAGCGTCAGCTGCTGAATGTACTGCACATTATCTACCTGTATAACCGTCTTGTCGAAGATCCGAAATTTGATCCACCTGCACGTACCTATATTTTTGGTGCAAAAGCTGCCAGCGGATACCGCCGTGCCAAGAGCATCATCAAACTGATTAACACTGTTGCTGACCGTGTTAACAACGACCCCCGTACCCGCGGAAAACTGAAGGTTGTATTCGTTGAAAACTATCGCGTTTCTGTAGCAGAAAAACTGTTCCCTGCTTCTGATGTATCTGAACAGATTTCTACTGCCGGTAAGGAAGCTTCCGGTACCGGTAACATGAAGTTCATGATTAACGGTGCAGTTACTCTGGGTACTCTTGATGGTGCAAACGTAGAAATTGTGGAAGAAGTTGGAAACGAAAACGCATTCATCTTTGGTCTGCACTCTGATGAGATCATTCAGATTGAAGCTGAACACAGCTATAACCCACAGAAGTTCCTTGACCGCAATAAGGCTCTTGCCCGCGTTATGGAACAGCTGATTGACGGTACTTTTGATCCTGACCGCACTCTGTTCCGTGAACTGCACGACTCCCTGGTATACGGCGTAGAAGGAAACCGTCCTGACGTATACTACGTCCTGGCAGACTTTGACAGCTACGTTGCTGCTCAGGAAAAAGTTGCCGCTGCTTACTCTGACCGTAAAGGCTGGGCTAAGATGGCACTGCTGAACATTGCCCGTTCCGGCAAGTTCAGTTCTGACCGTACCATTGAAGACTACGTAAAGGATATCTGGAAGATTAAGAAGCTTCCTGTTAAATAATCCGTTGCCGGGCCCTATTGCCCGGCAACCAGTATCCCTGTCATCCCGAACTTGTTTCGGGATCTATACCGCTGTACGTAGTGTAGAGGCTGAAACAAGTTCAGCATGACAGGTGTGGTGTTTGCCCGCTGACGGCAGTTGATTTCGGCTTACAGATGCGATTCTGCTCTGTGAGCCGATTTTTTTTGTACAGGGATGGTGTCGTTTCGGCTCACGATAAAATGAGTTATACTGATTATGAGGATAAAAAATCAGTATGAAAAAGTATGTAAAAAAGGGAATAACGGAATTCATCGGGTCGCAGGTGCTTTCTGTAGCAGATGTCATCCTTACGGCGGTATATCCGTTTCTGCTTACCTATATCATTGACAACATCACAACTATTTCCAGTCATAAGCTGATTATCGTTTTCGGCACCTTTGTGGCCAGCATCGTATTACTGCTTCTTGAGCAGTACCTGAACAAAATCGTCAAGCAGAAGTATGAAAAGAAGATTGTCCATTCATTGCGGCACGATCTGTTCAATAAACTGCTCGATATGGATGAAAGTACTTTCAGTCAGGAAGAACCGGACGGGTACGCATCGTTTCTGGTTAACGACATCAAATCGCTGTATACCCTGTATTTTGAAAACCTGATTTACTTTGTCAATGAAATACTCAAACTGGTCACCTATACCGTTATTCTGTTCAGAATTAACTGGGTCATGTGTCTGGTCATTATCGGCTCCCTGCTGCTGTTGGTTTTCATGCCGCAACTGGTGGGCGGAAAATTTGAGAGCCTGAATCAGGATGTTTCAGAAAAGAATGCGGACTATCTGTCATCCATGACATCCTTTCTGGAAAGCCACGAAATTCTTGATGACCGGAAGCCTGCCGTACAGCAACGTCACGAAACCATTTTGAACCGGCTGCAGGAAAGTGTGTACCGCCAGGGAACCTATCGGTCCTTTACGCAGATTTTTTCCGGTTCTGCGCTCTACATTCAGTTAATCATCTGTTTTGTTACCGGCGTTATTCTGACCTACCGGCAGGTTATTACTGTGGGCACCCTTTCTGCCTGTATGATATATGTTGAATACATATCCATGGTTTCCTGCAATCTTCTGGGCGAAGTTCTGGATATGAAAAGTTCTGCCGTATACCGCACCCGGTTAGCCAGCTACCTGAAAAAAGAAAATGCTGAACTGAAGGTAACTCCCGCGGCAGCAGGAACGGTTTCTGTCCGGAACCTTTCCTATACTATAGGGGAGCGTCAGTTATTTGATAATCTGTCATATCAATTTGAAGCTGGCAGAAAATATGTCATTACCGGCGATAACGGCTGCGGAAAATCCACGTTGTTAAAAATCCTCAATCAGCATATTGCTGCCGAAGGCGACTGTCTTGCCGTCAACCGGGATGAAGTAACGTATATCAGCCAAAACCGGTATCTTTTTGAAGGCTCTGTGCTGGAAAATATGCTCCTGTTTGGAGAGAGTAACGAAGAAGTAGAGCGTGAAATCGCATCGTATCTTACTGCCCTCCATTTCGCCCACGCTCTTGAGTATCAGATTGAAAAAGATGGCACCAACCTTTCCGGTGGCGAAAAAGCAAAAATCTGTCTGGTACGGGGCCTTATCCAGAAGAAGAAAATCATGATGATTGATGAGCCGTTCAATGATGTGGATGAGGAATCCGGCATCCTGCTGGAGCAGCTGCTGACAGCATCTTCCGGTACGATAATCATGGTATCCCACCTTCTGCATGACCGGAACCGCTATGATGAAATCCTTGTCATGCAGGATGGTAAGTTACACCGTTCGTAGTGGAGATGCTGAAACAAGTTCAGCATGACAGGGGTGGTGTTTGCCCGCTGATTGTCTTTCATTCATTTATTTGTAATATGGAATGAAAGACGGTTTTTATCTTTATCGTAAGTATTCGTTATTTCGACTGCCTGGTAATTTTCGCCTCGTACATAAGTATGAGTGTCTGTTCGTCCAGCAAAATTGTGATAATTCATGACTAATTTATTTTCCATGGTTGTCGGATGATAACATAAAGCATCTGTGAACTGTACAAAATCCTTGTCCCGCTCATCCTCATCGGAAATATAGTTTAACTTTATTTTTTCGCCACTATCCATACCAATCTGAATAAAAAATTTATTATCGCTCTTTGTTTTTATTACACTTTCAATTTTAGCTGTATTAACAAGAATCCTTAATTGATATTTTCCATCAAGAAATACAAACATGTAAGCCTCCAAAAATTTCAACTTATAATTCGATTATACTATCTCTTTACTTTGCAGCGGTTTTCAGCTTGCGGAGCAGGCCGTCAAAAAAATTCTGCTCTATGCCATAGTCTACGACTTGCAATAAAGCAGTGTCAAGGCTCAGAATGACTGGGACTGTCGAAGCCTTTCTTTTCGGACATCAAACAAAGTTAGAAAAGTTTTCAGTAAAAATCTCATATTTTACAAGACTATGTCCGTAAAAAGAGTTGCTTATAGTCACCCTGAACTAGTTTCAGGGTCTCATCAAAACTCCACAAATCTACCGGATTGCCAGTACATGCAAAACCGCTGTGAATGACGTCACAACTGTTGACTTTTGCGTTAGCAAAACTCAGTACTATTGGTGAATCCCGGGGTAGAAACTATACGGTCTGGTCAAGGCACGTACGCCTTCGGCTATCTTAAAGCCTTGACTCAGCCGTGTTCAAGGTATCAGCACAGCTTACACCTTGAATAAAAGTCCATGCTGACCGCATGGACTCCGGGCTTCAACAATTTTTGTCCGTACTGTCACTCCTCTCGATTTGTGGCATTTCTATACATTCTTTGTTGCTGAGTAGCATTCAGCCACACTTTTTACGGACATCGCCTTCTTGAAAAAGAAAAGCTGATATCCTTGTCAGCATAACTGTATGGTATCACAAAATTCCAGCGAAATTTGCGGTAAAAATCACATTTTTCCAAACATCATCTGTTTCCAATGACGTTCAGAAGTTCACTGACAACTTCGTTTACTTTTACTGCGGTTATTTTCCCGATTTTCTCTCCAAGTCGTCTTTTATCAACTGCTGTTATCTGGGGACAAATAACAACAGAATCTTTAGGCAGCCCTGAATCCCCTTTCTCTAAAAAAACATTCCCCTTATACTCTGCAAGCATCAGGTTTGTCGATAGAGGAATAATCAGTACTGTATTGTATTCGGATTTGTTCAGTACATCACTCTGAATGACGAGACAGGGTCTCCGGTACCCTGGTTCGCTGCCGAAGGGAATACCAAGATCTATCCAGAATATCTCACCACACATCATTTTTTGTCAGATCCCTCAGATTCTCAATTCCTGCAGGAGATTCCTGAAAATCAGTTTCATTTGAAAGAGACATCATCCGGGTAATGTTTTCAGGAGTTAATTCCTTTTTATTTGTTGGAATAGCTGTGGTAAGTTCAAACGGAATACTGTGTGTTCTGTTGACAGCCTTTATGAAAATGTTAATTGCGGTAGATACGTTCATACCTAAATCAGCACAAATTGTACTGAATGCATTTTTATCAGTGTTATCTACATTTACCGATACAACAGCCATATAATACCTCCGCTATATAATATACTGTATATCTATCGTAGTGTTAAACAAATATTTACTCGAACAGTTTCACAAAGGTGCGGAGGATGTTGCACACGCAGAACTGCAGGTCGGCTTTGCGCAACGTGCCGGCTTCTATAGCTGAAACAATATCATCCACATTTTTCTGGCAGCCGGGCATCTGCAGGTCATTTCCGCTGTAAACGCATTCGGGGCTGCCGGCCCAGCTGTACACCGGTGTATTCTTAATACGGCCGGTGGTATCCTGGCTTGAGAACCAGTCAGTCATGACAAGGCCGGTAAATCCCCATTCATCACGCAGTACGGTCTGACACAGGTCATAGCTGTTGGACGTATGTTCCCCGTTAACCAGATTATAGCTGGTCATCAGCGACAGTGGCTGGCTTTGCCGCACGGCAATTTCAAATCCTTTCAGATAGATTTCCCGCAAAGCCCGTTCACTGACAACGCTGTTGTTGTAGTTGCGGTTGTCTTCCTGATTATTGCAGGCAAAGTGCTTGATGCAGGTTCCGCGTCCGCTGCCACTCTGTACGCCTTCCGTATCGGCTGCGGCACACAGTCCGCTTATCAGCGGGTCTTCGGAATAATATTCAAAGTTACGGCCGCACAGGGGATTCCGGTGAATGTTCATGCCCGGCGCCAGCCACAGATGGGCATGGTACCGTTCCATCTCGCTGCCCACAATTTCGCCCATGGTGCGAATCAGATCCAGGTTCCAGCTTGAAGCAAGGGTTGTGGCCACAGGAATGGCGGTACACCACTGCCAGTAATCAACGGCATCGGCTGGCAGATCTTCGGGAAATGGCACGGTAAAGTCGGCCCGTTTTTCTCCGCCCGGCAGCACCTGACCGTCTTTGGTGGCCTTATAGTGAGGCTGTAATCGTAAACCGGCAGGGCCGTCTACCAGGGAAACCCAGGGGATACTCCGTGACGTCCGAAGATTTACGGCTGTTTCGGCAGCAGCTCCCGGCAGATGGATACCGCTGGAACCAATCTGACTGGCTACCGTATCAAGACGGGCTGTACCTACCACAAACTGCGCCATTTCTTCAACGGTCAGCTGGCCAACCAGTTCTTCAACGGTGTAGCGGCCAAACTGCACATCCGTAAAGCAGATGTTGTCATCAGGATGGGTATCGGTCAGCTCTCGGCGGTTGCCGGAGTAGGCAGGTGTGAAGCAGGCAATTTTTTCAGGATCAAGGCTGAACCGGGGAATGGCACCCTCTGGCCCTTTAACGCCTTCCGGAACTTTTACGGCATGAGGCCGCTGCAGTTCCAGCAGTGGTTCCACATGAGAGTCATTTTCGCTTAAGGGGCAGATATTCTTCAACTGTTGGGTAACGGCCGTGCGGGGCAGGTTGATGATTGCGGCAACATTTGATTCCCGGCTGCTGCTGCCGATACGGAGAATGTAGTCTCCGGCCGGCAGTTCCCAGGTTGCCGATTCTTCAACATAGCTGGCAAGACTTGCTGTTTCAAAGGAAATAATCAGGGTTTCTGATTCTCCGGGGGCAAGGAGTTTTGTTTTGGCGTATCCTTTTAATTCCTGGAACGGAGCATTTTCAGCCGGGGATGACACATAGGCCTGCAGTACTTCTTTTCCGGCATATTCTTTTCCGCTGTTGGTAACCTGCACATGAACGGAAATCTTTTTTTCGTCTGCATCAACGCCCAGTACTTCCCGGGTAAAAGTAGTGTAGTTCAGCCCGTAGCCAAAGCAGTAGGCCGGCTCAATGCCAAAGGTATCAAAATACCGGTACCCTACATAAATGCCTTCTGAATAGTATTCATCATCAATGTTTCCGTTGTTGTGGCTGAAGGTGGCACTGGAAGGATAATCTTCGTACCGCTTTGCCCAGGTGTCCGTCAGCCTGCCGGATGGAATGCTTTTTCCCGTAAGGACGTCGGCTGCCACATGTCCTCCGATGTTTCCGTGCTGTCCCATGAGCACCAGGGCATCAGGTGTAAACTGCTGCAGGGCTGAAACATCAATGATGCCACCAACGTTCAGGAGCACGATGACACTTTTGTAATGATTCCTGATCACTTGCAGAGACGCAGTTTCATTTTCAGAAAGATAGTAATCTCCCGGTCTGGCAAAGCGGTCGGCACCTTCTCCTGCGTTCCGGGCAAGAACGTACACGGCAAGATCTGTGGCGTCGTCTGCCACATCGGCTTCTGTAACGGATGGAATATCGGGCTTTTCAAAGGGATTTGCGTACATGGCCATAACCGGCCGGATATTAAGACGCTTGCTTTCTGCAGCAATCAGGTCGTACCATGCCTCCAGGGCTGCGTCCTGCACCTGATCCAGCCGGTCCAGATAACTATCTGTGGTAATGGTAAATCCGGCGGATTTCAGTCCCTGTTCTACGGAAATTACTTCACGGGCATTTACGTCACCGCTGCCGGTTCCGCCTTTAATGATCCGCCGGGCGCCATCGCCGAACAGAGCAATGGTCCGCTGGTGTTCCTGCAAAGGCAGAATGCCGTTGTTTTCAAGCAGTACCATGCATTCGCCGGCCAGCTCCCGTACCTTGTTCTGGTTTTCAATTTCAAGTGAGGTGGGGTTTTCTTCCCGTAATCCGAACAGTTCAATCATAATGGAAACCAGTATACCACACAAAAAAAGCAAATAACTCCACAAAAATGATTATTTGTCAAGAAAAACTATGTCATATTTGTGTCATATTCAAACATGACAGTGTCACATTTTAGACATGACAGTGTCATGTTCGGTCTTTTTACTATTGACTGCAGAAAAAATCCAACACTAGCATTGATAGCAGATAAAAAATGCTGCTGGTTTTGAAGTGCATCTCATTTCGTGGCGGCATCAAAGGAGTGTTCTAATGAGAACAAAAAGTGTTTTGAGTGCCATCGCTTATTATCTGGTGTTTGGTGTGCTGTTCATTGCAGTTGTGGCTGGTACTGTTGTTGCAGTTATTGCGGTTGAAGTCAGTCGGGTTGTCAGCACTGCAGATTCTACAGAAATAATGACGACCGTTATGCTGTTTATCATGTCTGTTGCCTATGCAGTTCCCATACTTATTTTCTATGCCTTCTTCAAACTGCGCAAAAAGAATGTAAAGGAAGAATGGCGGTTTAATGGTTTTTCAAAGCAGTTGGGTGTGTATGCTTCCGGTACTGCGTTTTTTCTGCAGTTTGCCTGGCTTTTCTTCATCAATAAGGGCTCTTCTTCGGCACTAATGAGAAATGAATTATCCTCTATTCAGCTGATAGCAGTTATATTTAACAGCCTGTTGGTTGCTCCGTTCTGTCATCAGACTCTGATGAACGGTATCATTTATACCCGGGCAGAAAAGGGCAATTCTCCACTGGTTGCCGGTATTACCGTTGTTGCTCTGAACGTACTGTTCATACTCCTGAGTAACCTGGTGACAGCATTTGCGCCCTCTGCAAATTCATTTTCTCTTGGTCTCCTGATCAGAGGCGTGGTGTACACCTTTCTGTCAGAGACATTCTATGTCTGGCTGTTCAGTAAGTCCCGTTCTCTGTGGCTCTGCATCCTGACATCTGCCGTATCCTCTATCCCCGGCGTGATCATGCAGTTTTTCAATTATCCTGCTGACGGCATCCGCATTACCCTGTGCGTTGTATCTGCCCTCTGCGGGGCTGTCCTGCTGTATCTGTGCATCCGCCGGTCATCCATTGAGCAGTAAGTTCAAAATCGGTATACTTGCGGCATGTACCGCATTTATACCGAACGTAAACCTGGGTTCGAAAATGAAGCCCGCCGCATTCAGGGCGAAATTGCTCATTTTCTTGGTGTTTCAAGCGTAACTGGTGTACGCTATTTGAATCGTTACGATATTGAAAATGCCAGCGACGAAGCTTGCAAAGAAGCTGCAGTCCGCATTTTCTCCGAGCCGCAGAGCGATGTGTGTTTCTTTGAACACTTTCCGCTTGCAGAAAACGACACAGTCATCATCTGGGAATACCTTCCCGGCCAGTACGACCAGCGCTCAGACAGCGCCGAACAGTGTCTTTCACTGCTGCTCAGTTCTCTGGGCGAAACCGGTGCAAAACCAACCGTTCGCTGTGCAAAACTGGTAGTTCTTACCGGCAGCGTAACCCCTTCTGATGTAGAAAAAATCCAGAAATATCTGATTAACCCGGTAGACAGCCGTCTGGCTAAACCGGAAATTCCTGCAACCTTAAAAATGGATATTACCCAGCCCGGTGATATTCCTGTTTATGACGGCTTCATCGGTCTTGATGCTGCCGGTCTTTCTGACCTTCGCGAAAAAATGGGTCTTGCCATGGATAATGCAGACATCGCATTCATGCAGGACTACTTTAAAAAAGAAGGCCGCAATCCTACTGAAACTGAAATTCGTGTTCTTGATACCTACTGGTCAGACCACTGCCGCCACACCACCTTCAACACCGTACTTGAAGATATCAGTGTTGATGATGGCGACATGACTGCTCCCATTACCGCATCTCTGGATGAATACAAAGCCATCCGCGATGAACTGTATGCCGGACGCAACAAGCCGCTGACCCTTATGGATATGGCCTGTATCGGTGCCAAATACCTGAAGAAACACGGCAAGCTTGACGACATCGAACTTTCTGAAGAAATCAACGCCTGTTCCATCTACATTGATGTTGATGTTGCAGACTTTGCCGAAGCCGGCAATAAATCCAACAGCCGCACCGAAAAATGGCTCTTGCAGTTCAAGAACGAAACCCATAACCACCCGACCGAAATCGAACCATTCGGTGGTGCTGCTACCTGTATCGGTGGTGCCATCCGTGACCCGCTTTCAGGACGTGCCTGGGTTTATCAGTCACTGCGTGTAACCGGTGCTTCTGATCCTACCGTTCCACTGTCAGCAACCCGCGAAGGTAAACTGCCACAGAAAAAACTGACTACCGAAGCTGCTCAGGGCTTCTCTTCATACGGTAACCAGATTGGTCTTACCACCGGTCAGGTTGCAGAAATGTACCACCCTGGCTTTGAAGCAAAACGCATGGAACTGGGTGCCGTAATTGCCGCTGTTCCTGCTGAATGTGTAAAACGTGAAGTTCCGGACGCCGGCGACGTGGTAATTCTTGTTGGTGGCGGTACCGGTCGTGACGGTATCGGTGGTGCAACCGGTTCTTCAAAAGCACATAACGTTAAATCAGTTACCACTGCTGCTGCAGAAGTTCAGAAAGGTAACGCCGTAGAAGAACGCAAAATCCAGCGTCTGTTCCGTAACCGGGATGTTTCCAACATGATCCGCCGCTGTAACGACTTTGGTGCCGGTGGTGTATCAGTAGCCGTAGGTGAACTGGCTCCCGGCCTCCTCATCAACCTGGATAACGTTCCTAAGAAATATGAAGGTCTGAACGGTACTGAACTGGCTATTTCTGAAAGCCAGGAACGCATGGCCATCGTTGTACGTGCAAAAGACGGTCCGGCTCTTATTGCTGCAGCCGCTGCAGAAAACCTGAATGCCGTTCAGATTGCTACCGTAACTGACACCAACCGCCTGGTTATGACCTGGCGCGGTAAAACCATCGTAGATATTGACCGTGGATTCCTTGATACTGCCGGTGCAAGCCGCAGTGCAAAATCTCACATTACTTCTCCGGTAAAAGCAGAATCTCCTCTGTGTGCACCTCTGGCTTCCGTTCAGAGCGTACTGAACGAAGACTGCGGTTGTGGCAACACCACTGCATCTCCTGAACAGAAAGGTGCCAAACTGCAGAAAGCATGGCTTACCAACATGCAGGATCTGGCTGTATGTTCACAGCGCGGCTTAGGTGAACGCTTTGACGGCTCCATCGGTGCTGCTACCGTTATGTTCCCTTATGGCGGTAAATACCAGAGCACTCCGGAAAGCGGCTGTGCTGCAAAAATTCCGGTCATTTTCCCTGCAGAAACCAACACTGCATCCCTTATGACCTTTGGATATGATCCACGGGTTGCCAGCTGGTCTCCATACCACGGTGCACAGACTGCAGTACTGTACTCACTGGCCCGTATTTCTGCTCTGGGTGGCCATCCTGCTGACTGCCGCCTGACATTCCAGGAATACTTTGAACGCACCAGTTCTGCAGAAGCCTGGGGTAAACCAACAGCTGCCCTGCTGGGTGCCCTTTCTGCACAGAAAGCCATGGGAACTGCTGCCATCGGTGGTAAAGACTCCATGTCCGGTACCTTTGGTGATATCCACGTTCCACCGACACTGGTTTCTTTTGCCGTAACTACCAACGATGCCCGTCATATGGTTTCCGGTTCCTTCAAAAACGCCGGCAATACCGTATACTACATCCCCTGTTCCTATAACGAAGACCTTACTCCGGACTTTGACGCCTTTACCAAAGCCAGTGATGCATTGTACAGCCTGACTCAGAAAGACGCCGTGGCTGCCGTATATCCGGTAGGTGCCGGTGGTATTGCAGAAGCCGTAACCAAAATGGCATTCGGTAACAGAATCGGTTTTGCCTTTGATGCCGACAGCTATGCAAAAATCCGCGAAGCACAGGGCGTACAGGGCAAAGTGCTGCTTGATGCAGGCAAAACCTGTACCAGCTGGCTTTTATTCAGCCCATTCTACGGTTCACTCATTGCAGAAGTTTCTGCAGAAAACAAGGCTGCATTTGAATCTGCCTTTGCAGGTGTAGAAAATAAACCCTTTGTTCTGGGTACTACCACTGCTGAACGCACTATCGCCGTTAAGAAAGCCGTTATCGATCTGGCAGAAGCTGAAAAACTGTGGGAACAGCCACTTTCAGAAGTATTCCCGCCAATCGTAAAAGGCAGCGATGACGCCGCAAAAGCTGCAGCTCTGCCTGAATGGGCAACCAAAACCCACGAATCTCTGGAAGCAGCCCGCAAGTCTTTTAACATCGGCAGTAAGTCTGCTGCAAAACCAAAAGTTGTTATCCCTGTATTCCCTGGTACCAACTGCGAATTTGATATGGGCCGTGCCTTCAGTCTGGCCGGTGCAGCACCGGAAATCGTTGTATTCCGCAACAATACTCCGGCAGCTCTTGCAGAAAGCCTGAAAGAACTGCAGACCAAACTGAGCACTGCACAGATTCTGGCTCTGGCCGGTGGTTTCTCTGCCGGTGACGAACCTGACGGTTCTGCCAAGTTCATTGCCAACGTACTGCGTGAAAACCGCATTACTGATGAAGTAATGGCTCTGCTGGACAACCGCAAAGGTCTGGTTCTGGGTATCTGTAACGGTTTCCAGGCTCTGATCAAGACCGGTCTTGTTCCGTACGGAAAGATCATTACCACCCCAACTGAAGATATGCCGACCCTGACGTACAACAACATCAGCCGCCATATCAGCCGTGTAGTACGTACCCGCATGGTAAGTGCTACAAGCCCCTGGGCTCTGGATCCAACCGTTCTGAATGCCGACACCCACCTGATTCCGATTTCTCACGGAGAAGGACGCGTCATCATTTCAGAAGCCATGGCAAAAGACCTGTTCGCCAAAGGTCAGATTTTTACCCAGTACGTTGATGAAAACGGCGTACCGGTAATGACCGAACCAGACAACCCCAACGGATCACTGTATGCCATTGAAGGTATGACCAGCCCGGACGGCCGCGTACTTGGAAAAATGGGACACAATGAACGTACCCTGGGACCAAACAACGATGGTTCTTCAGATGAACTGATCAAGAACATGAGCGGTAACCGCTGCCAGAACGTATTTGCAGCCGGTGTCCGCTACTTCGGCTAATATTCTGTTATACCCGTATGAAAAACTGCAGCAATGCGGTACCCTTCATACGGGTTTATTTTTCCATAAGTATTCTCTGATGGCCAGTTGGAAAGATTTGATGAAAATACGGGAAGGAAGACAGAGACTGGCAAAAACTGTTGCAGGCCGGTTCGATTCACGGTGTAAGCTTTGCTGACACCGTGAACACGGATGAGTCAAGGCTTTAAGTGAAACGTGCCTTGACCATACCGTATAGTTTCCTTGCCGTACTGCACCTGTAGCGACGTAAGGAGCGGTTTTGACAGACTTTGGCTGACTG
>JAZLJW010000045.1:0-9565 GCA_045597345.1 Treponemataceae bacterium | reverse complement strand
TAACCCCGGATACCAGAATGATTCAGAACAGGTACTTACTCATTTCCTCTTCTACTTTGGGATATTTCTGAACTTTTGGATTCAGTACAAGCTTTCCCTGTCCCATTACCATAAGTACGTCTTTCAAGGCAGATAAATCATCCAGAGGGTTACCGCAGGTAACAATCAGATCTGCAGCTTTACCAACCGCGATTGTCCCTGTTTTATCAGCTATACCGGCAATCTGTGCATTTACCTCTGTTGCAGTATGTAATGCTTCCCGGTTACTTACACCACAGTATTTGTGAAACAGCTGCAGTTCCATCCACATATTGTAGTGTGTTACATAATCACAGCCAGTGTCGGTTCCAAGCCCTACAGGAATTCCTTTTGCAAGACATGCTTTGGCACAGTCAATAATCCCCTGAAATACTACTTTCCCGTTATATTGACTCATCTCTGCAGCACCGCTTATTTCACGGGGAAATACTGCATATGGAAGCGCCGGGCTTAATGTTGTTACCAGCGAAGCTTTGTGTTTCTGGAATAATGCAATAATATCGTCATCAGGGGCCGCCCCATGTTCAATGGTATCTACACCGTTCTCAAGGGCAATGCGTACGCCTTCTGTACTTTCCACATGGGCTGCTACTTTTAATCCTCGTGTATGGGCTGCGTTGCAGGCTGCTTCTACATAGTCAGCCGGCATTTTTACTACACCCGGCTCCCCTTTTACTGTGGCATCCAAAACTCCACCGGTAATCATAAGTTTGATTAAATCTGCTCCGCTGTCTGCAATTGCGGTAACACATTCAGCGGCGTGCTGTGCGCTGGTGGCTTCATAGGCCAACGATCCTGCCATATGCCCTCCAGGAACGCTGACAGCCATATTTGATGCCAGAATGCGGGGACCGATGGCTTTGCCGCAAGCAATTCTGTCACGAATAACACTATCCCAGTCTAATATGCCACCTACAGCCCGAAAGGTTGTAACACCGCTTAAAAATTCAGTTTTTGCATATCCCTGGCATAGTTTTTTCCCAATGGAACGCAAAATGGCAGTACTGGTAATCAGTTTTACTTTTGATTTTGCGTCACTTGCTTTTTTCTTTGGATTACCGGTAGCAGGTATATGTACATGCAGGTTAATTAACCCTGGCATGATGTAATGACCATCAAGATCGATTGTTTCGTAGCCGTTTGTATCGTCCCCATCGGTTCCGATACGTACAATGATGCCGTCTTCGATAAAAAGAATCCGGCCTTTTACCGGCTCCATAAAAGTTGTTCCATCAAGAATAAGACCATTAATGAATGCATATTTTGCCATGGAATGAACCTCTCGTAAAAATTGCTTTACTGCCATAGTAAGAAAATCGGGTGTAATAATCTACACTTTACATATTTTTCTTATTTGTGGTGGCCTGCTATTTGAACCTTATGGCTGGTACGTGGTAGAATTATAATAAGTGGGTGTATGCCTGCTTTATTGCTTAATGATTTTTTAGAGAGACTGTATGCTTAAAAACCTTTATCCGAAACAGGAAGTTATTGATAATCTGAATTTTAAGCAGAAAAACCAGCTGGGATTTCTTATTTTTGGCAATATGATTCTGATGTTTACCCTGCTGACCTTTTCTCTTGTGGAATTAACCCTGAGACATCCGTTTGTTTCCGGGGTTTCATTCGTGAGTACCCTGATGGGTGGTGGTGCTTTGTATATCATCCGAAGGGGTCACATTAAAACAGGTGCATCCCTTTCTACTGTTGCCCTTTTTGGAGCCAATGTGCTGGTTTGTCTGTTTTCTACCAGCCAGTATACTGACCCTGCTGTTTTTTACCGGAATATCTTTTTTGTTACAACTATGGCTGTTCTTAATCTGATGATGTCAATCAGCCTTAAACAGATGATTGTTCATGTGGGTCTTTCCTATGCAGTAGTTATAACCAGTATCTTTACATCATGTACGAATATGCGTCTTGCAGATCCTAAGGCCTTTACTGCAAACTGTTTTATTTCTTTATTTGCATTTTCCATGATTATGACTTGTCTTGTGTACATTACTTATTACAACGACAACCTGATTGGAAAATTCAGGGAAGAATCTGAAAAATCTGATGACAACATCAAAAAGATTAAAAAGGTTGTTTCTGAGTCTGAAGAAGGCTTGAAAGTTGGTGATGATCTTAAGAAGGTTGCAAATAACGCAAATTCAAATGCATCGCTTATCAGTGATTCGTTCCAGAATCTGCTGCCTAAAATCGGACACTTGAGTGAACGCCTTCAAAGCATTAACAGCAATATCCGTGTTATTGAGTCAAATTCCGAAAAGATGAAGGCTACTGCTACCCGTCAGGCAAATGCTGTAGAAACCACTTCTTCAGCCATGGTAGAGATTTCTGCCAATGTAACGACAATTTCTGATACGGCACAGAAACGCAAGGCTCAGTTGAATGATATCGTTGATAATGTTTCTCATCAGAGAACTCTGGCAAAAGAACTTTCTGATGAATTTTCAAAGGTTGAAGAATACTCCAGTGTAATCAACGGCTTTGTTAAAACCATCAACAATGTTGCAGAACAGACGAATCTTCTTGCCATGAATGCATCCATTGAAGCAGCTCATGCCGGCAATGCGGGAAAAGGTTTCAGCGTTATTGCCCAGGAAATCCGCAAGCTGGCAAACCAGACCACACAGAACGCTGCAAATATTGAGGATGTTCTTAAAGAGAACAGTTCGGTTGTAATGTCTACCGTTACCACCATGGAAAACTTTACCAGATACATTGAAGAAGGTGTTGCTTCAACAACCCAGACACTGCAGTCCATTGATGAAATCATTTCAGGAATAATGGAGATTGATGTTGGTACCAGAGACGTAATGAACTCCATTACTGCCATTGTAGAAGTTGCCCGTGACAACTCAGATATTGCTGACAGTGTAACTTCTGAAATCCAAAAGCAGGTTCAGCCTGTTGGAGAAGTTGTTGAATTCATGAAAACTCTTGAAACAGAACTTAACCTGCTGAATGTTCAGATTAATGAAATCAAGAGTCTTATGGATAAGGTTCATGGTGACGCCACTGTAAATGCTGATGTTGGTAAGAACATTCTGTCTTCTCTCAACGAGATTTAAGGTGTCAGTGCTGAATGATGCTGTCGCCATGTAACAGTGGCTTCAGTATCAAAAAAAATGTGTTTTTTTACGGAAATCGAATAAATACTATTGACATTTATTTTAGTCAGGTATATATTCTTTATCCGTTGAGCAGCAGTAATGCAGCAAAACACGGGGGCGTAGCGAAGCTGGTTATCGCGTCGGCCTGTCAAGCCGAAGATCGCGGGGTCAAGCCCCGTCGCTCGCGATTCATGTCTCCCTCGTCTAGTGATTAGGACATCGGGTTTTCATCCCGACAACGGGGGTTCAATTCCCCCGGGAGATGCTTAAAACGTCATATCTTGCGATATGACGTTTTTTTTTGCTTAAGCTATGTCTGTAAAAAATGTGAGTGTAACTTCCGGCATGTTCATTTTTAGATAGGCAATATTCGTAAAAAGTGTTGCTCATTGTCACTCTGAACTTGATTCAGGGGCTTAGCATAACTTCACAAATCTACCGGATTGCCAGTACATGCAAAAACGCTCTAAATACTGTCCCTCCTCTCGATCTGTGGTATTTCTGTTCAATTCTCGTTGCTGTGTATCATTCAGCAACCCTTTTTACGGACATAGCGTTCTAAAACTCACCAGAGCAAAAAAAAAGACATTCACCAGAAACGGCAAATGTCTTTATGTGAGCTGCACAGGATTCGAACCTGTGACCCACGCCTTAAAAGGGCGTTGCTCTACCTGCTGAGCTAGCAGCCCGTGAACTACTTTGAAAAGAAATTATGAGCTGCACAGGATTCGAACCTGTGACCCACGCCTTAAAAGGGCGTTGCTCTACCTGCTGAGCTAGCAGCCCGTTCTTTTCAAGTGTTCTGTGTTGTGCAAGTAACTTGCTCAACGCTCGAATAAATTACATCATAAGCAAAAAAGTGTCAATCAGTTAGTGCACTTTTTACGCACATTTTTTGTCTTATTTTTTCAATAATAACAAATCTTTTATTTCCAACTGTTTATCGTGCTGTATAATGAAAGATAATACATTTTATAGGGGCTGCATATGTCAGATAAAACAAAAGTTGGTGTTATTGGTTCCGGTCGTATCAGTGAACAGTATCTTAAAAATATGACCGGCTTTTTTAATAACCTTGAAGTTATAGCTATTGCCAGTGAACATTTAGAAAATGCTCAGAAACGTGGTGCTCAGTTTTCTATTCCTGCCTGCACTGTTGATGAACTTCTGGCAAACCCGGAAGTTGAACTGGTAGTTATTCTTACCCCTGCTCCAACCCATGCAGCACTTATAGAACGGGCTCTGCTTGCCGGTAAACACGTCTACACTGAAAAAACAATGACCATTGATCCTGCAGATGCAGCTTATCTTCTTAAGCTGTCAAAGGAAAAAGGATTATATCTCTGTTCTGCTCCTGATACTTTTCTGGGAGCTGCATTACAAAATGCGCGGCAGGCCATCGATTCAGGAAAAATCGGTGAACCTGTTTCCTTCAGCATCAATGTAAACCGTAATATTGACTTAATGGCCAGTATTTTTGAGTTTTTACGCATGCCTGGTGGTGGCTTTGCCTATGACTATGGAGTGTATTATCTTACTGCCATCATTGCTCTTCTGGGCCCGGTAGATTCCGTATTTGCAAATGTTAAAAATAAGGCTGTACAAAGAACAAATATTTTTCCGCAGTCACCTGATTTTGGCAAAACTTTTGAATACAACAATGAAAGTGAAATTTATGCTCTCATGAATATGGAAAACGGCATTACCGGAACAGTATCCATGAATGGAGAAACCTGCATGCAGGATCTTTCATACTTTTATATTTACGGTACAAAAGGTGTCCTTCAGCTAACCTGTGCCAACGACTTTGGAGGGGATGTAAAATTCATTGCCAGCAGTTTTGATCCATCAGAAAATGCTCCCGCATCATTAATTAATGCATCTCCGCTTATTGCTGAAAACCGGGGAGTCGGACCTGCCGAAATGGCTGCAGCCATAAAGAAAGGCCGTACTGCTCGTGCTGATGCCCATATGGCGTATCATGTGCTTGATGTTATTGACTGCATGATGAAATCAAGTACTACCAAAGCTTTGGTTCATGTAGAATCAAGCTGTCAGCGGCCGGCGGCATTTACTGAAGTAGCTGAACTTTGTAAATAACAGGAAGGTTTATATGCGTTTTGGCATTCAATTATTCGGATTAAATCCGTTTTTTAAGAAAAATCCTGAAGAATTTCTGTGCATGGCTCAGCAGATGCATTACCGGTACCTGGAACCCTGTCTTGCCTTACAGAGTATTCCAGGTCTTGAAGACAGAATCTGGACACCGGAAGACTTCAGACAATATCGGCCTTTGCTGCAGAAATATGGCTTCAAAACAAATTCCTGTCATGTGTTCTCTCAAAATCCCCTTTCAGACGCAGAAAAACTGGCCGAGATTGCTTTTGAAAACGGAATCAGTCATCTGGTATTCCCCTGCCCGTTTTTTTCTTCTGAGGACCAGGGAAAGGCTCAGGCAGAAGATTTCCGGAAACTGTGTCGTTTAATGAAATCAAAAGGGCTGGAAGTTCTGCTTCACAATAACAAAGATGAATGTGTTTTACGTATCGGAGAACTGTCAGCCTATGAATGGTTTCTGCATGAAACAGGTGTTGAACTCGGTGCGCAGGCTGATGTTGGCTGGCTGCTGTATGGCGGTGTGGATCCTGAAAGTTTTCTGTGGCGGAATAAGGATCAGGTGCAATCCATTCACTATAAAGATATGGCCTTGGATGAAAAGACCGGGGAACTATCAGAAACAGGGGTTGGTAAAGGTCTTGTGGATTTTACTTCCTGCTTTCAGTTTGCCCGGGCCCAGGAGTTGATTCAGATTATTGATCAGGATATATATTCTGAAAACTTCTATGATGACATGAAGTTTGTCGCCGGAAAGTTTGCAGAAAGTGTTCAGTGCCGGGAAAACACCCGGAGTATTCTTTGTGTGTATGATGTGGAATCTGGTACGGTACGGAAACTGCACGAGTATGACCGGATTATTGAAGCGCCAAACTGGATGCAGACTGACAGTGATACCCTTATCTATAATTCTGAGGGACGAATCTGGAGATATTCAGTTTCAAATGATACGGAAGAAGTTATTCCAACCGGACATTGTACCAACTGTAATAATGACCACGTACTATCGCCGGATAATGCACAGATTGCCGTAAGCCATTCTGAAACAGGATGGATGAGTCAGATCTATATCTGCAATCTTGATGGTTCAGGTGAGCCGGTTCTGATAACGCCAAAATTCCCCAGTTTTCTTCACGGCTGGTCTTTTGACTCCCAGGAGCTGGCTTATTGTGCCTTCAGGGGAGCAGATTTTGAACATATGGCTGTTGATATTTATTCGATACCAGCAACAGGTGGAGAAGAAAAGCAATTGACTCATGATGCAGGCTTTAACGATGGTCCGGAATACGCACCAAATAACAAGGATTTGTGGTTTATCAGTACACGGTCGGGATTGATGCAGTGCTGGAAAATGAACCGCGATGGAACGTGTCAGACTCAGATGACGTTTACTGAACGAAATAACTGGTTCCCCCATATTTCGCCGGACGGAAAGCAGGTGGTGTATCTGAGCTACAGTAAGGATGGTCTTGATCCCAATGAACATCTGCCAAATATGAATGTACAGCTCAGGATGATGAATTATGATGGTTCTGATGACCGGTGTATTCTCGAATTCTTTGGAGGACAGGGATCTATCAATGTAAACAGCTGGCATAAGGACAGCAGTAAATTTGCATTTGTTATGTATCAACTGAACCATAAATAAACCGATAAAAGGGGCTGTCTAAGACAGCCCCTTTTTTACACTTAAAACCGGTAACGGATACCGAAATTTCCAACCATGGCAAGATTAGGATTTGCCGGAGCAACCCCAAGATATCCAAATTCAACTGGAATTGAGATATGTTTGTACAGGTTTATGTCAAAGCCGAAACCTGCACCTGCAATTCCGTCTACATCCATACCAGTCATGGCCACATCATGCTGTACTACACAACCACCGAGAACCCAGGCATACAGACGGGTATCAAGATTTTTGGTTGATGCAGTATACAGTGCCCACTGAAGCTGACCAAAGAAATTCAAGTCAAGGTAATAACCATTTATAGTGTTATATGTATCAGTAGTTTCAGTGTAAATCGTCTCTGATCTGGGGCTGTATGCTGCGCCGGTGTTCAATGTAAAACCGAATCCTGGAGTAATCCAATGCTGGTATTGTAAACTTGGTATATCAGAACCAATCAGCCAGGTAACACCTACTGCACTGTCATAGCGGGTAAATGAATTGTCTTCCGATGCATCTTCTACGTTAAGAACTGTGGTTGCTGGTGAGTTTGCAATTACTGCGGTGCAGGCAAGAAGCAGCATAAGCACAATAACGAACATTTTTTTCATTTTCATTGTATCTCTCCCTTAAATGAAATTACACTGTCAAAGTGACATATTCTAATCAATCAGTCATACAACAGATTACCGGTAATATAACACGTTTTTAATTAAAAACCGGAATGTTAGAAAGTTCTGTCTAAAAAAAAGAGCTGTCCGTATAGTTCATGGAACTTAGGACAGCTCTTTTTGTGCGTAAAATGTATAGCAGGACCTGTTTATCAGCGCTGCAGTGACATAGCAAATGCCATGTTCAGCTGAGGACGTCCTCCAGGCTGATTACTCAGTTCTTTACCGTAAATTGCAAAATCCCAGCTTACGGGGCCAAGATTAATACCCACACCAGCATTAAGATATCCGTCATAAAGACCAGCTCGTAATTCAATTAAGCGGAGAATGGAGAGTTCAGTACCTATGCCTACATCAAGCCATGGGTTACGGTTTAATGCGTTTCCAAACCAGGTAAGTACATTATAGTCATCAATGTATACTTTGAAGCTGCTGAGAATGCCAAATGACCACCAGGTAGGTACCTTTAATCCGACACCGGCTCCCAGTTTCACTGCAGATTTGTCGAATACGTTCTTATCAAAAGTAATCTTAGACAATTCACTGAAATCACCTGATGAAATCCTGGTGAGGGTCGTACTGGAACTCCAGCTTGGACTCAATGCATTATTACAAACGAGTGATGCATCAAACCAGTTTGAGAATGTGTACGTTGCTGCAACATCAAGGGCAATCACTGTTCTGGAATTCAGTGAAACGCTGTCCATAATGTTTGAGTTCGATTTGACAAGATCAACAAGTTTAATATCAGCACCTGCAAGGGCCTGTTCGTAAACACGGGCAGATCCACCTACAGAAAGCGCATGAGTATCAGAGAACTGAACAGTTGTACCGTAGCCGAAAATTATTCCGATTTCCAGTACTTCAGATACAGCGTTTTTTCCGTACAGAGTTGGATTGATCAGCGCATCCGTAATGCTTCGGTCATACACTCCCCAACCGAATCCTTTCTTTGTTGTTCCACCAAAAGAAAGAAATGGAAGATTAGAAGTAAGGTTCAAATTGATTCCATTACTTAACAAAGACCCCATAGACTCTGAAGAACTGATCAGGGAGAAAAGCTGGTCAGTAGGAAGTGCGGTGAGTGAACTCATTTTTTCACCAATACCGGAAGCATCTTTATACCCGGGAACTTTTTCATCGAACTCATCTTGTAAATCAGATACTTTATCAAAAGGTCCTCCGATATTCACGGTCAAGTTGTCCCAGTACCAGTGTTTACCGGCTTTTTTAAGCAATGAAGGGTTACGGAACAGGGTGAAATAATCGGAGTAATCGGACAGGTGTGATCCACCCATTCCCATTGACCGTACATCAGTTGCCCTGGCTTCAGAAAACTTCACATCTTCTGCAAACAGGCTTATAACGAGACAGGCAGATAGTAGCAATGTAATAATTTTTTTCATGGTAATAATCCTCCTGCGCTGCTTAGCTGGCTATTTTCTGAAGAGTATCAAGACCACCGGCAGCCTGAAGAGCCATAAGTGATATGGTCATGCTCTTGACAGAATCTGGATTCTCAGTTGCTGCTGATCCAAGGATTTCTTTTGCAAGACTTTCAGCGTCGGCTTGTGTTTTAGGCGCTGCATTACTGTCTGCAACGAGGAAGTCTGCCAGTTTATTCTTGGTTTCGTCAGGGAGAGCATCAACATCAACATCATTGGAAGAAATCTCTGAAGAAAGAACCGCAACTGCAGCCATCGAAACGGTTTCTTTCGTTTCTTCACTTGCATTCTTCAACGTGCCATTACTGTCAAGTGAATCTTCAAGCAGTACACTGGTTGCTTTTGTGTCAACGGGAGTAACAGCACCCATTACCGTTGTTATGATACTTGTTTCATCTGTTATATCATCCAGATTATTTACAACACCAAGTATGGTAGTCATATCAATGGAAGCGTCAACCTGAGCTTCAAGAATTGCCTGTTTCTGCTCTTCTGGAAGACTTTTCAGTT
>JAZLJW010000044.1:0-1902 GCA_045597345.1 Treponemataceae bacterium | reverse complement strand
TCTGGTTTTACCCTATAACTTCATCATGTAAATCCGTCAAGCCCCTGTAAACGGCTGGAAATGCCTTATAGGGGCTTTTGACGTGTAGAAAGTAGGAACATCAAATGAATTTGTATCAGCTTCTTTGTTTGATCGGTGTACCGTCTATGTTCATTGCCCTGTTCGGCTTCCTTTGGGCTAAGTTGAAAAACTACAATAAGGAAACCAAAGCCCTGAAACTTGGTGTTCAGGCGCTTCTAAGGGCGCAGATGATAAACGACTATAACCAATGGTCAGAAAAAGGTTATGCCCCGATTTATGCCCGTGAAAATTTTGAAAACTGTTGGAAACAGTATCACGGGTTAGGGGCTAACGGGGTTATGGATGATATTCACAACAAGTTTATGGCGCTTCCTACCCCGAAAAACGATAATAGGAAAGGGTGATCTGTATGACTAAGTTCAAGGTATGGTTCAAGGCGGCTGGTATTCGTGCTATCAAGACGATTGCACAAACGGCGGTTGCTACTATCGGAACTTGCGCTATCATTTCTGAAGTGAATTGGCTTCAGGTCGGTTCGGCGG
The DNA here is from genome assembly GCA_045597345.1 of Treponemataceae bacterium. Classification (GTDB taxonomy): domain Bacteria; phylum Spirochaetota; class Spirochaetia; order Treponematales; family Treponemataceae; genus Treponema_I. The sequence continues at coordinate 1,339 of JAZLJW010000044.1, read as the reverse complement.
CGCTTCTGGCTGGAGTGCTTTCCCTGCTTACTTCCGTTGCTGGACTGCCTGAAGTGAAGGATGGTGAACAGTAATGACGGGCGCTGAAAGAATCGTTGCACAGGCTTCTAAATGGGTTGGCTATCTGGAAAAGAAGTCTAACAGTCAGCTTGACGATTTTACCGCCAACGCTGGAAGCAATAACTATACCCGTTTCAACCGTGACCTGATTTCTTACAAGCAGGGTATTGGCGCTCAACCTATGGAATGGTGTGCGGCTTTCGTTTCCTGTTGCTTTGTGTATGAATTCGGTCTGGAAGTGGCTAAACAGCTTCTTTGTGGTGGGCTTCATTGCTACACCCCTTCAGGCGCTAACTACTTCAAGAAAAAGAACCGCTATATCAAACGTGGTTCTGGAAAGCCTAAAGTTGGTGACGTGATTTTCTTCTATTCCAGTTCTAAGGGGCGTATTGGTCACGTTGGCATTGTGTATAAGGTTTCTGGTTCAACCGTGTACACCATTGAAGGTAACACTTCTGGGGCTAATACCCTGATTACCAACGGTGGGGGCGTAAAGAAGAAATCTTATTCCATGAGTTCCACCTATATTGATGGTTATGGTTCGGTGGATTATTCCATTGTTGACGGTGGAACGCCTGTAACCCCGACTGATACCCCTGATCTGAAGAAGGGCGCTGAAGGTATCTATGTTGAAAAGATGCAGAAACTTCTTCTGGATTGGAATAAGGACTGTTTGCCGAAATACGGCGCTGATGCTGATTTTGGAACGGAAACCGAAAACGCTGTAAAGGCATTTCAGAAAGAAAAAGGTTTGGAAGTTGACGGTATTTGTGGCGCTGAAACGTGGGCGGCGCTGGGTGCTGATTCTTCTAAGCTGGTTCTGATTACGGGCGGTTCGGTGTATATCAGAACGGGCGCTGGTACTGAAAACAAGTCTATTGGTATCGTTCATAAGGGCGAAACTTACCCCTATGTGAACACGGCTTCCAACGGCTGGTTTGAAGTGAAATACCTGAATGGTACAGCGTTTGTTTCCAACAAATACGCTAAGATTCAGGGGTAAGGTGCTGTTACTAACGTGTTACTAACCACCCCGAATTTCAGCGTTTTCAGGCGTTGTTAAATACCGAAAAACCCCGTAAATAGGCGTATATCGGGCATTTACATAGCGGCTGAATCATGGTATAATAGAATAGACTATAAAGGAATAATATCGGATAAAGGAATTATTTATGATCAATATATTCAAGAAGCTGTTCGGCACTACCAACGAGGGCGAGATCAAAAAGCTGCTCAGGCAGGGTGAGGGCAAAATGACCTTTGCCAACGGCGACGTCTA
>JAZLJW010000043.1:0-9868 GCA_045597345.1 Treponemataceae bacterium | reverse complement strand
TAATGTCATTCAGGATATTCATTCTTTTACGCTTATTGATCCGGTACAGAACGAAGAGGTCCTGATTACTCTTCATGAAGACCATACGGTGTCTGTCATCTTTAATGGACAGGTTATACCGGTTGCCTATGACCCGGAAATTGATTTTTACTGGATTGATGAAGTTGATGGCATAGAGGAACTTCGTGATATTGCCGTTACCCTTAAAGAAGCCGTCATTCGTGCTGCAGCAGGAAAACCTTCCGTACAGATTAACGTGAACCTGGATGGTATTCAGTATATTGTCAGAAAGAACAGCAACTGGTATTTTGCAACCCGGCATCTGTATGCTGATGTCTGGGGAAACTAGACACCGCCTTGTAATCCCAGTAAAATTAAGGCCAAATGACTGATTTATCTCTTAAACGCAACTTCTGTATTGTTGCCCATATTGACCACGGTAAGTCTACTCTTTCAGACCGCCTTATCCAGAAAGCAAAAATCATTGATGACCGTAACTTCCAGAATCAGATTCTGGACAGCATGGATATCGAGCGCGAACGTGGCATTACCATCAAAAGCCAGGCAGTAACCATTCCGTATACTGCAAAAGACGGCAAAACCTACGAACTGAACTTTGTTGATACTCCCGGACACGTAGACTTTTCCTATGAAGTTTCACGCGCCATTGCTTCCTGCGAAGGAGCTCTGCTTCTGGTAGATGCTTCTCAGGGCGTTGAGTCCCAGACCCTTTCCAACATGTATCTGGCTCTGGAACAGAATCTGGAAATCGTTCCGGTCATCAATAAGATTGACCTGCCATCTGCAGATATCCCGTCTGCAAAACACCAGATTGAACACGACCTGGGACTGGACCCGGATGATGCCTGTCTGGTGTCGGCAAAAACCGGTGAAGGAATTGATGATCTTTTTGAAACCATCGTAACCAAGATTCCGGCACCTACCACCAACAACGACGGCAAAACCCGTGCCCTTATCTTCGACTGCCATTATGACCCGTACCGCGGTGTAGTCGTACATCTTCGCATGCTGGACGGTTCCATCAAGGAAGGACAGACAGTCCGTTTTATGTCTTCCAACACTGATTACCGCGTTGAGCAGGCCGGAATTTTCAAGATTAACCTGGAACAGACCCATGAACTGAACGCCGGTGATGTTGGTTATATCATTGCCGGTATCAAAACGGTTTCCGATGTCCGCGTCGGCGATACGGTAACTCTGGCTGATAATCCGGCAGAAGAACCTTTGGCAGGCTTTAAGGATGTTAAACCGGTTGTTTTCTCATCAATCTATCCTATGGATTCCAACGACTACGAAGAACTGCGTGATTCCATGGAAAAACTGAAGCTGAACGATGCTTCTCTTGTTTATGAAAAAGATAACTCTCTGGCTTTGGGATATGGATTCCGCTGCGGGTTCCTGGGGCTGCTTCATCTGGAAGTTGTTCAGGAACGACTGGAACGTGACTTTGACCAGGCCGTAATCTTTACCGCTCCTTCCGTACGCTACGAAGTTACCCTGAGTAATGGGGAAGTCATGTACGTTGATAATCCGGCCAACTATCCTGACCAGGGAAGGCTCCGTGGAGCTAAAGAACCGTATATCAAGGCATCTATCATTACACCGGCTACATATCTTGGGTCTATTATCTCTCTGTGTACCGAAAAACGCGGTGTGCAGACCAACATGCAGTATCTTGATGAAAAACGTGTTGAAATTATTTATGAGATGCCTCTTTCAGAAGTTCTCTTTGATTTCTACGATCGCTTGAAAAGCTACAGCCGTGGCTATGCGTCATTTGACTACGAAATCATTGATATGCGTGATACTGATCTGGTTAAGGTTGATATTCTGATTAACGGAAAGCAGGTTGACGCTCTGGCACAGCTGGCATACCGCGGCAACGCCGTAGAACGTGCCCGCCACGCCTGCGAAATGCTTAAAGAAGAAATCAGCCGCCATCAGTTCAAGATTGCCATTCAGGGTGCCATCGGTTCCCAGATTATTGCCCGCGAAACTGTTAACCCTGTCCGCAAAGACGTGCTGGCTAAATGTTACGGCGGTGACGTTACCCGTAAACGCAAGCTGCTGGAAAAACAGAAGGAAGGTAAAAAACGCATGAAGATGATCGGTGACGTTGAGTTGCCGCAGAGTGCGTTCCTTGCCGTTCTGAAAACAAAAGAAGACTGAATGCCCGTGCGCCCGTGCAGAACGGGCTCATTGGTCCTGCTGATTCAGCTCGTTTAAGGCCGTAGTTACCTGTTTATGAAACCAGGTGGCTTCGGCCTTTATTCTTTTTAAAAAGTCCGGGTCATCACGCACTCCCAGCGTGCTGTCAGGAAAGTGCATGAACAGATAACTGCAGTCTTTGATGCTTGAAGTCAGCTGGGTATCAGAAAATTGACGTGCACCAGACAGACTTTCGAGAATGGCTTCCAATCGTTTTTTCTCAGATATCAGTAAACGAATACCACTGGTATGCAGTTTGTCGCTTATAGAGCCTGTATAAGGCTCTGTAGCGGTATTTAAACCGCTGGTACTAGTTGAAGTCAGACCTGTAAGGAACCTTTCCAGTTCACTGGTGGTGATGCATGGAATGCCCAGAGGAAGTCCTGTAGTACCAAGATCAAACAGCAGTGGTGTAGTGTTATGAGTCCGTGCAAAAAGTTCAGCATAGCCTGCGAGATTGCCACCGGTTATCTGCCGGCGGTTACCTTTTCCCTGTATTATCTGCACAGTATCATTCCAGGCAGCACCATAATTTGCCGGAGGTTTGGTCCGCTGTGAGGTACTGAGTACTGCGTTAAATTGAGGCGAGTGCTTTGTGTGGGTTTCACCGGGGGTGTAGGAAAAATCAAGACCGGTAATGAATACCGGTATGTCTGGTATTCGTAAGGCAAGAGCAATTTCTACTGCAGCATTACCAACTGATCCTTGCGGTGGAAAACCGGGAATGCCTGCATCAGTACAAAGTTTGTTGTAACGCTGAATCCAGGATGCTTCTGCAAAAAGAGTAGTTTCGCAGAAACGGGTGGCAAAAAAACTTACTTTGGAAAAACCTCTGGCTACTGATGGCCGTGAGGTGCAGTCAGCAAACAAGTGAGGCTGGGGACTATCAGCGGTTTTCCATCCGATATAGGCTTTTTCAACTGCTATCTGGCTCTCTACAGCAACAACACCATCAGGCTGTAACCCATGGCTGGTTACTGCAGTAACCGCAGCATCTACAGAAAGCAGATACAGGGTATTGCGGAATTCCGGGTGAGAAGCAAGCCACGATAATGTGGCTTCTGCGCTTGGACCTGCGCCGGTTACCAACAGAGGCTTGTCGACAGTATGCAGTGGAAATGGCACTGAACTTGATCCGGAAATGACAGGAATGTTTCGTATGCTGTTTGTATTGAAAAGCTTCCCAAGGTGATGCAAGGTAAGCTGGTTTTTCCAGAAAGAAAAAAGTGTTTCGTTGGCAAGTGTGGTGAGCTGGCGGTAAAAATCAGGATACAGATCAGTACCGCCACTCATTGAAATTGTTAAAATACGGCGATATTTCGATAAATCGGGAAGAAAGTAGCGGGAGAGAAGATAACTGGTAATTTCTTCAGGTCTGCTGAAAAAAGCATTGGTTACTTTGGGATGCAATCGGGGTTCCCGCGGGCAGGTTCTTGCAAAAAAAGCAAAAAGATAGGGATCATGCTCTATGGTGACTATGTGGCATGATTCGGGAAGCTTTGCAATAAGGTTATCCAGACCATATCCTGCTGCGGGAGAAAATGCGAGAACTAATGTCTCTTCTTGAATCTGTAATGATTCTATCTGAGAACAGATAGCTTTTTCAGGGGCATAACGGCTGTATAGCCAGCGGTCTGCGTATAATACAGAAAAACCCTGCCGGGCTTGTACCAGACAGGGTTCTTTTTCTTCGATAACGAAGGATTTCATTACATACCGTAGAAGTTAGAGAACCAAACGCTTAATACGTCGTTCTGTACTTTGTTACTGCTCAGAATTGCAGTCTGACTGGAAATTGCATCAAACTGAGCGGCGTAGTAGGGGTACAGATAACTGATGGCTGAATATTCTGGACCAATTTCTTCTACCATGCGGAGAACTACGACGTTTGAACCAATTACAACAGGTTTTGAAATTTCGTTTTCTGCAAGGGCAAATGCTGTGGTAAGGAAGTTAACATTTGTGTTGGCAGTAGAAAGAGTGTCTGTTGGAGCTGAACTGAGCAGTGGGTTCTGACCATAGTTTACTGGGAATGCAGGGATAGTAACGTTTGTACCACCAAAGCGTTCTGCACAATCAAAACCTTCAACTGCAGCAGCGGCAGCAAAGTCTTTAGCAACAGCTACAAAGTAGTCTTCAATTTTACCTGCTTCATAGGTAAGCATGTAGGTACGTACGGTTTCCAGTGTTTCAGCTGAAGTAAGATCTGCGGCTACTGAAGCTGAATTGCAGCGCAGGATAGCATAAGAACCGTTAGCTACAGGAATTACACCACTTACTGCACCAGTGCTGAGACTTGTTACTGTCTTGTAGTCATCATCAGAGGTAAACATGTTTTTCAGCTGGTAAGCCATTTTATTGTTCAGAATACCTTCTGCATTGGTGTAGTTTTTGGTTGAGTATGAAGAAACTGCGTCGTCAAAAGTAAGTTCATTTTTAGTAATCTGTGATGCAATTTTTTTAGCTTCAGATTCTTCTTTTACAACTACTGCAGAAAAATCATATGTTGTGAACATATCACGGTTACTCTGAGCAAATTTCTCAGCTTCTGAAACAGGGAAGTTGCTGGTGTTGAAAGTAGCGGCTTCAAAACTGCGCTGCTTTTTACCCATTTCTTCAACAAATGGTGTTTCTTTTGAAGAAACCTTTATACCGTACATATTGTTAGCGCTGATATATCCGGTCTGTTCTCCAAGAATATCAGTCTGGAAACGTCCGGTAACCAGTGCGTTTTCTACACTTTCACGAATCTTCAGTTTGGTACTGTCTGGCGTATCACGGAAGATTTTTGCTGAATACTGACCGTTTGAGTCACTGAAGTAAGGAAGCATATTGCGTTCAATCAGTGTATCAGGAACGATGTAACCGCTGTCTTTAACAGCTTTTTCAAAAGCCATTGCAAGTACGGTTGAATTGAATGCATCATTGAAAATGGAATAGTATGCTGTTCCATTCAGTTCTCTGCCTTCATCCTGAGCCTGCTGCGCAGCACTGGCAACAGCATCGGCAAACTGAGTGCCGGATTTGTATTCGATTTTTTTACCATCGTAGGTACCAAATACCAGAGCTTCATCCTGTGTTGCTGCACTACCCATGGCAGGAACAAAAATAAAGGTAACGGTAGCTAAAATAAGAATGATAATCGAACCAATAGTAATACCAAGATTTTTTGATTTCTTTTTTGGTGCTGAATCAGTCTTTTTCATAAAATGAAATCCTTCTTTTATTGAATAATATCCGAAAGATTTTAGCATTGCTGAAAAGCCCTGTCAATTCAGAGTCCCTCTGAATGTGGAATAGTGTAGAGCACATATACCAGGTATTGCTCTGATTGCGGTGTGTGCACCTGCATCCACCAGCTGGTGACCTCCCGATATCCCTGGGGTATCTTCTGGTTTATTGCTTCTGTTATAGCTGTAGTAAGGTCGGCATCTGCGAATTCGCTGACCATGCAGAGCGTATCGGTAAAATCTGGAAGCATCTGTACGGCTGCTGCACCACCGGCAAGATAGGCCTGTATCCAGGAGGGGATAATATTCATTCCTGCAGAAGAACCTTTGTGACGCACAACATATACTTCGGGTTCCGGTTCAGACTCAGCATTCGGTTGTAATGATTCAGAAATAATGGAATCAGGCTGCAGCGATACTGATTCTCCTGACGCGCCTTCTGAGGCAACTGATGCAGTTGCACACCCGGCTATAGCTGTCATAAAGAGAAAAGATACAATACTGACAATGGTATGGTTCATACGTTTCTGCATATGATAATAGTACTGGAAAATGCAATTTTTTCCAACTAAAGTTATTGACACTAATTACGCTTTTATATATAGTCATAAACACAAACGGGGGCGTAGCGAAGCTGGTTATCGCGTCGGCCTGTCAAGCCGAAGATCGCGGGTTCAAGCCCCGTCGCTCCCGCTAAGCCCATTGGAAACTCCGATGGGCTGTTTTTTTATCACCGGATAACCGGTATCGGGCAATAGCGCAGCTGGTAGCGCGCCAGGTTCGGGACTTGGAGGTCGCGGGTTCAAATCCCGCTTGCCCGACTTCTGTTGTATAAATCAACCAAAAGGGAAATTCGGGTTTCCGGCACTTCGCCAACAATACAACGTATTGTTCTATCCCCCTTGCCCGACTCTCCAAAATCATTTCAATCTATTCTCATGTGAAAACTCAAGAGATATACCGGGATATTTAAAGGCTATGTCCGTAAAAAGTGTTGCTGAATGCTACACAGCAACGAGAATTGAACAGAAATACCACAAATCGAGAGGAGGGACAGTACAGGCAAAAATTGTTGAAGCCCGGCGTCCATGCGGTTAGCATGGACTATACATAGTTTCTACGCCGGGATCCACCAATAGCGACGTTATCGAGCGTTTTTGCATGTACTGGCAATCCGGTAGATTTGTGGAGTTTTAATGGGACCCTGAAACTAGTTCAGGGTGACTATAAGCAACACTTTTTACGGACTTCGCCTATTTAAAAATGGAATCTTAAAATATCACCAGTCAGTGGTGATTATTAATAACGGATAACCAACAATTTATGGCATACTTGAGGAGCCATGGACGATATTACCACCACTGTCACTATACATAAATGGAACCGGACCCTTGCTCTTTCCATCATTCCTCTTATGTTAGCACTCATACTGATTATTTCGATTCTCAGTGGCAGTGTAGTGGTGCGGCTTGCAAAGAAAAATCTGGTGGAAGAATCACGATTGCAGGCGCAGCTGGCTGATTCCTGGTTGATGAGCACCATTGCAAAACTCGATGTATATCGTAATTACATAGAATCCCGGTGTATTACTGATCAGGATATTCTTAATTACATTGATGTTTCAAATTTAGCCCACGAGGATTTTCCCGTAGGAGTGTATGTAGGAACCAGTGCAAATGTCATGCTGGAACCTAATTACTACAAACCTGGCGATGACTACATTGTTACAGAACGTCCCTGGTTTGTTACGGCTCTTTCAGAAAATGGATACGTTTTCAGCGAACCGTACATAGACTTCATGCTGTCTAAACCCTGTGTTACCATTTCCACCCGTCTGAAAAATCCTTCGCTGGCTCCACGCACTGACATTGTCCGCGTAATGGGTGCCGATCTGTATCTGGATTACATAAACAGACTGGTCCGCAACATGGTAGAAAACAGAGCGGTTACCGGTGGTATGTTCGTATCAAAAAACAACGGATTGATAATTGCCAATTCAACGGGCAACCGTTTGGGAGAACAGCTGTACAATTCTTATTTGTCCCAGCATATGGAAGAACTGGCGCAGTTCAGTAATGGTAAGGTCATAACTGATACGCTGGATGGTATCACCTATTACGTAAATGTTATGGAACTGACTCAGGCTCCCTGGTATTTTATTACGTATGTAGAGACCGCAAATATCCTGAAGGAACTGTATCTGATAATCAGTGTGGTGCTTATTATCGGTGCACTGACTATGCTGCTGCTGTTTTTCCTGATTAAGCACTACGCCAGAAAAATGGATCTGGTGCAGGATCAGGCTGCAGCCCTTTCTGATCGTCTTGAAGTGCAAGGTACGTTTGTAGAACTGATAAAACTGCTGACAGAAAACCGTGACTTTGATGAAAGTATCAATAAGTGTCTTGAGATAATCGGAAACTTTTATCATGCCGACCGGTCATACATTTTTAACGTAGATTATGAGCGGAAAGTGCAGAATAATACGTATGAGTGGTGTTCTGACGGTGTGGTACCACAGATTGAAAATCTGCAGTCAATTTCCATGGCGGTAAATGACCGCTGGTGGAAATTATTTGAGCAGGATGGATTTGTCCATCTTTCAAATGTGAGCAAGGAACTGAATCCGGGCAGTGTAGAATTTGATATTCTGTCTGACCAACGCATTTCATCGCTGTTAGCCTATCCCTTTGTGCATGATGGCGTAATTACCGGATACATCGGCATTGATAATCCACGGGTAAATCTGGAAGAAACATTCCTTATTGAATCGGCTGCCAGTTGTGTATCTGAAACGCTGTTGAAAAAGCAGTACACTGATGTTCTGTATGACCGCAGCTACAAAGACATACTTACCGGTTGCAAAAACAGACGTGCATACTTTGAAGATTTATCCAAACTTTCTTCTCAAAAAGAGCTTTCTGTTGGTGTAGTATTTGCAGATTTAAACGGATTGAAGACCACTAATGACACCAGGGGCCATGAAGCCGGCGATAAGCTTATTGTTGAGGTAATGCATTTCCTCGACCATTGTTTTGACTGTTATCATCATGAAGTATACCGCATTGGTGGTGATGAATTTGTTGTATTTGTCCATGATATAGAAGAGCGGGCCTTTCATAAAATCATTGGAAAAACCCTTGAAATTCTTGAAGATATGCCTATTGTAAGCTTGGGTGACAGCTGGATTGGCAGCGGAAATATGGTTGAACGCCAGGTTGCAGAAGCTGATACTCTTATGTATATGCGTAAAAAAGACTTTTACCGTGAGAAAGGACATGATCGTCGGAGTGTTGAACGGTCTGATTCCTGAGTCAGGGAAACTCATATCCTCTGAACTTTACGCCTGACTTGCTTTCTGTGCAATCATTTTCTGGATATCTTCCGTTTCCTGCTTTGTCAGTGCCCTGCGGACTGCGAACATAGAATCGTCAGTCTGCAGTACTATGGATTTTCCTTCTTTGTCTTTTTCAAGAAGCAGTTCGACAATAGGATTTTTACTGTTAGTAGGATTAATATCGATGACCTGGGCAATTTTTCCGTTGGCAAGGAATATATAGCTTCCTAACGGGTACAGCGAAAGACAGCTGAGTAACGCTTTGATGATGGTCTGATCGAACTGCATATTTTCATTTTTCAGCATTTCAATCATGGCATCGTAGGATGTCTGTGCTTCTTTATGCATGCGTGGAGCTGTAATAGCTTCGTAGGTACAGGCAACGGCGATAATCTTGGCAAAAGGTGAAATGTCATTGCTGGTAATGCGCCGTGGATACCCGGTACCGTTTTCCCGTTCGTGATGCTCAAGAACACCCCGGCTTACTGCAAGCGGGAAGTCAAATTCTTTAAGAATATTATATGACTGGATAGGGTGGGTAAAAAGAAGTCTGCGTTCGTTCGGGTTCAATCGTTTGGTTGTAAGATATAACTGTGCAGGCAGCTTTATCATGCCGATTTCATGCAGAATTGTTGCATTTCCCAGATCAATCAGTTCAGATAGCGGGCGCCGCAGCTGCATGCCGATGGAAATTGCGTAGATTGTGGACCGGACTGCATGACTTACCAGGAAGTTCCGTTCCCTGGAACCTTTCTGATCAAGACAGCGGAGAACAAACCGGCGGTTATCCTTTACAAAGATACAAAGGTCTTTTGTTATAAGACTCAATGATTCCTTATCAATTTCAAGATGAGTTGCATACCGGGTATACACTGCGTTTACAAAGTCAGAGAAGTTGTCCAATACCTTTTCTATAATCGAAAGAACAGATTCTTCCGGATCATTGGCGTGAATCAGATTTTTAGCTTCTTCAAAAGAGCTTTTTACGGTTTCTGTTTCCCGCTGCAGAATTGTTTTTTCTTCAGTTCCAGAATGGGGTTCGGGTGTAAAGGTTTCAGTGGAAATCTCCTGA
>JAZLJW010000042.1:0-1088 GCA_045597345.1 Treponemataceae bacterium | reverse complement strand
AGAAACAGTCCATGATTCTGGAAGCAGAAGCCGAAAAAGAAGCTGCCATCCAGAAAGCTAAAGGTGAAGCCGAAGCAATTCTCGAAGTACAGAAGGCAAAGGCAGAAGGTTTACGGATGATCAAGGAAGCTGCCATTGATGACGGAGTTATTAAACTTCGTGCACTGGAAGCCTTTGAAAAGGCTTCTGACGGACAGGCTACCAAGATCATTATTCCTTCAGAACTGCAGGGGCTGGCTGGTCTTGCTACCGGTATTGCTGAGAGTCTGAAGAAATAGGCGTACCGAATGCATCATAGCGGTGAACTGCTTGTCTTCTTCCGTACTGGTCGGTTTCAAGGATGATTGAACCGATATCGTCTGCAGACAGGTAGGTTACCGCTGTTCCTCTTTTTTCTGCAGCAGGAGTACCGTTCACGAACAGACGGATTCTGCTGCCGGTTTCCTTTTCCGATTCATTAATCCACCGGTACCGGGTTTTCGGTCCTTCCGGCAGATCATACAGTTCCCCCGTAACCGCAAAAGTAATCCCGTCATATACCTGATGCACTGTTATATCCCCAGTGGTAGTGGAGTACCGTCTTCCCAGGGCATCATATACATAGGTCTGTACTTGTACCGGAGTATCGGAATTCCGCGTGGTTTCAATTTCTACCCTGATCAGCCGGTTCTTGTTGTCATAGAAGTACCGGTCCTGTCTGGTGCCACTGGTTTTCTGAATAAGGTTTCCGCTGTCATCCCAAAGAAAGGTTGTTTTTTCGCCGGTTCCCTCATGTATAGAGGTCAGCAGCCGGTTGTCCCTGTCATAGGTGTACCGGATGGTGCCGCCGGCTGTGTTCTGCAGAATGCGGTTTCCCCGTTCATCATAAGTATAGGATTCTGTCACCAGGTACGCTGTATTTGGTACCTGTTTTCCCAGTACCGGATGTATGCTGTTCATGAGTTTTTTCAGGGCAGTAACCGTTTCAGTCCTGATAACCTGCATTCGTGTCGCAGGTGACGAAAGTTCGTCTGAAGCAGCAGTACGGCGGATTGATTCCAGGTGACCGTCGGGGGTATAGGTATATAACTGCAGTTTTCCTTCATGGG
>JAZLJW010000041.1:0-8715 GCA_045597345.1 Treponemataceae bacterium | reverse complement strand
GCTTCCTTATGTATGGTATGCGCCTTATGTCTGACGGTGTTCAGAAAGGCTCTGGAGAAAAACTCCAGCGTACTTTGGGTTCCTTAACCGGAAACGCATTCAAGGGATTGCTCACCGGTCTTGGTGTTACCATGATTATTCAGTCGTCCGGAGCAACTTCGGTAATGGTCATCAGCTTTGTAAATGCCGGGTTGCTGACCCTTGAGCAGGCAGTTCCCGTAATCTTCGGTGCCAACATCGGTACCACCATTACTGCCTGGATTGTTTCTATTTTCGGCTTTAACTTCAAGCTTTCTACTTTTGCCATTCCAATGTTCGGAATCGGTTTTTTCATGACAAGCCAGAAAAAGCAGACCATGAAGAACTGGGGCGAAGCCATTATGGGCTTTGGTGCTCTGTTCCTTGGTTTAGGCTGGCTTTCTGACCTGTTCAGTTTCGATGCTTCCCAGCTGACATTCCTTATTACCATGCAGAGTTGGGGCGTATTCAGCCTGGTACTTGCATTCCTGATTGGTATTACCGTTACCGCTCTCATTCATTCTTCTTCCGCATTTTCTGCAATTGTCATTACCATGGCATATAACGGTATCGTTTCCTGGGAAATTGCCGCAGCCATGACCCTTGGCGGTGAAATCGGTTCTACCATTGATGCAGTTCTTGCAGCATCCAGCAGCAGTAATCCTGATGCTAAACGTATTGCAGCTGTCCATGTCATGTTCAATACTTTCGGAACACTTCTTGCGTTCATTTTCTTCAAGCCATTCCTCTCTCTCATCGAAACTATCAGTCCGGGGGACAATATTGCCATCCGGATTTCCGTACTGCATACAGTATTCAAGACACTTACTACTGTGGTGGCTATGCCTACCCGCCGCTATCTGATAAAACTGTCCCATGTAATCATCAAGGATGGTTCCAGCGTCAACAGCGGAGATTACAAGCTTGATTTTACTGAAAGTACCATTTCAAAAGACAGTGCTACTGCTCATATCATCCGTTTGGAAAAAGAAATCCGGGATATGGCAGAAATTGTCGTTACCATGTTTGACCGCATTGAAACCAGTTTTGAACATCCAAGCCAGGCTTTCTGTGATGAAGTAGTACCGATTCTGGAAAAAGAAGAGGAATACCTTGATCAGATGAACGAAGCAATTGTCAAATATGCTTTGAACTGCGAAGGTCTGCCACTGACAGAGAGTCAGCGTACATCACTTGCTACTATGACCCAGATTACCGGTGAAGTTGAGGCCATGTCCGATGAATGCTATACCATGGCATTGCTGTTAAAGCGGTCTGTAGAAAAGAGTCTGGTTTTCCCGGAAGAAGATATGAAGCTGCTTGTTCCGTATCTGAATGATGCCAAAGAACTGGTATTCTTCATTCGTGCCAACGTGAACAGAAAGCTGACATCAGACCAGCTTTCCTGGGCAACGGAACGTGAAAACTCCCTTGATCAGCAGAAACGCGACCTTAAGAAAATTGCCCGCAAACGGCTGGAAAAAGGTGCTGATGTCAAGACAGAGCTTCTGTACATCGATATTGTCCGCCGCATTGAAAAACTTGGTGACCATGCATTTAACATTTCAGAGTTCCTGTCTCAGACTGGACGGTAAATTGTTGTGATTAATAAACCATTTGTTGCAGAAAAGATTGAAGACCGGGTAGACGAGTTGGAAGAGCGGGTAGAATCGCAACTGGTTATTGCTGAAAAAATCGGTCTTCGTGAAGACGCCATGCGACGTGTCTGCGGTACCATTGCGCTTATTGCCCTCTTCATAGAAATAGGATTCTTTTTAGCTGCCGGGTATGGGGTCATTGGTGGTCTTGGTATGAAGTTCGGATGGGTTCACCATCTGCCTGGCTTCAACGTTTTTGTACAGGGACCTTCAGACCGGTTACAGCGGATTATCATGCCAATGGAACGCTTCGAGTCTGAAAGCTTTAGGATTCCTGATTTTCCTCAAAAGCCGTTTGAAAACCGTGTATTTCTGTTTCCTGCCCTGATTTTCTTTCTGGCATTTGAATGCGGTTTTGTCATCGATATGATACGCCGCATATTTTCAGGCATCAACAGGGGAAGTCAGCCCTTCTGCCGTGAAAACATAAAATACCTTATCATTACGTCGGCACTGGTTTTCCTGATGTGCTTTCAGCAGCCCATGTTCATCCTGCTGGAGCTGTTACTTATTGCCCTGATTCTTATCTTTCAGTACGGCAATGTACTTCAGCAGAAAGCTGATTCAACCATCAATGACCAGGAAAATATCATTTTCTCTCTGGCTGAAATAACTGAAGCTAAATCCGGACAAACCGGACAGCACATTAAAAGGGTTTCTGAATACAGTCGTGTTCTTGCTGCCGGTATGGGATTGTCAGCTGCAAGAACGGAAGAAATCCGTCTTGCCAGTGTTCTGCATGATGTGGGAAAACTGATGATTGATTCTCGTATTCTTGATAAGCCGGGAAAACTGACAGACGAAGAATACGCCATAATCAAGCAGCATGTCGATTACGGTGAAAAACTTCTTGATAACGTTGATGGCAGTGTACTGTCGACTGCAAAAGTCATTGCACGTGATCACCATGAACGCTGGGATGGAAAAGGATACAGCAGAGGACGGTCTGAAAATGACGTAAGTCTTGAAGGCCGTATTGTTGCCGTAGCTGACGTATTTGATGCCCTGTCAAGTAAACGCAGTTATAAAGATGCCTGGAGTCTGGAAGATGCCTATAATGAAATTATCCGGAATGCAGGAACCCAGTTTGATCCTTCTGTAGTAGAAGTTTTTAAGTCTCATTGGAGCGAAATACAGAGTATCGCTGAACAGTACAAGTAACTTTTTTTTCTTGCCGAATCCCGGTTTCATAGCTACTTTTGTGGTATGAATACAGAAAAAATGACCTTAAAAGTGCAGGAAGCCCTTCAGGATGCCAATGCTCTTGCACAGAAAAAAGATCACAGCGAAATCGGCCTCCCGCATCTTCTTTATGCTTTTTTGAATCAGGAAGACGGTATTACCCGTCCTTTGGTGGAGTCTGTTGGAGCACATGTAAAAACTCTCTCAGATGGTGTTTCTGGTTTACTGAATACCTATCCCGTTGTTCATGGCGGGGCCAGTATGAGTTTCTCGACTGAAGCGCAGAAAGTTTTGGCAAAAGCCGAAGACGAGATGGACAAGCTGTCCGATGAATACTTGTCGGTAGAGCATATTCTCCTTGCCATGGCAAACAGTGACAGTCGCACCGGAGAACTGCTGAAAAAAAACGGCATTACCCGTACGGCACTTTTGCAGGCAGTAAAAAGTGTTCGTGGAAACAATCGCATCACTAATCAGGACCCGGAAGCAACCATGCAGAGTTTGCAAAAATACTGCAAAGATTTGACAGCTTTAGCCAAACAGGAAAAAATTGACCCGGTTATCGGACGTGATGAAGAAATTCGTCGTGTCATGCAGGTATTAAGCCGCCGTACCAAAAACAATCCGGTGCTCATTGGTGAACCTGGTGTCGGTAAAACTGCCATTGTAGAAGGTCTTGCACGTCGTATTGTTGCAGGCGATGTACCAGAAAGCCTTAAAAATAAACGCCTTTTATCACTTGATCTGGGGTCACTCGTTGCCGGTGCTAAATTCCGCGGTGAATTTGAAGAGCGGTTAAAAGCGGTTATCAGCGAAGTGCAGAAGTCAGAAGGTTCTATTATTCTTTTTATTGATGAACTGCATACGCTGGTAGGGGCAGGAGCTTCTGAAGGCAGTATGGATGCATCAAATCTGCTGAAACCAGCCCTGGCCCGGGGAGAATTGCGTGCCATTGGTGCTACTACCCTTGATGAATACCGTAAGTATATTGAAAAAGATGCTGCCTTGGAACGTCGGTTCCAGCAGGTATACTGTGCTGAACCAAGTGTAGAAGATACCATCGCCATTCTTCGCGGTATTCAGGAAAAGTACGAAGTTCACCATGGTGTGCCTATTCGTGATGATGCTTTGGTGGCTGCTGCAGTTCTTTCCAACCGGTATATTACCAATCGTTTTTTGCCTGATAAAGCTATCGACCTGATAGATGAAGCCGCCAGCCGCCTGAAAATAGAAATTGAAAGCCAGCCTACGGAACTTGACCAGGTTGAACGTAAAATCATGCAGCTGAATATTGAAAAGCTGTCACTGAGCAAGGAAAACGATAAAGCAAGTAAAGAACGGCTGGAAAAATTACTTGAAGAATTAGCTGAGCTTACGACAAAACGCGATGCCATGAAATTGAAATGGCAGAATGAAAAGGCAAAAATCGATGAAGCCCGCAGTCTGAAAGAAGAGCTTGAACAGCTTCACAATGATGAAGCGCTGTATACCCGCGAAGGTAACTTCGAGAAAGTGAGCGAAATCCGTTATGGACGGATTCCTGAAATTGAACGGAAGCTTGCGCAGATGGAGGCTGAAGCTGCCAGACAGGATGAAGTAGATGCTTCTGAGGGCGCATTGATGGTACCAGGTGGTCAGGAACGTTTACTGCGTCAGGAAGTTACTGAGGAAGATATTGCCCGTATTGTTTCTACCTGGACTGGCATACCGGTTTCGAAAATGCTGGCATCAGAAAAACAGAAGTATCTGGAACTGGAAGACGTGCTCCATAAACGCGTCATTGGCCAGGATGAAGCCGTACGTGTCGTTTCTGACGCCATCCGTCGTAACCGTGCCGGATTAAGTGATGAAAATAAGCCTCTGGGAAGTTTCCTCTTTATCGGCCCCACCGGTGTCGGTAAGACGGAACTGGCCAAGACACTGGCTGATTTCCTTTTTAATGACGAAAAATCCCTGACCCGTATCGATATGAGTGAATACATGGAAAAATACAGTGTTTCACGGCTTATCGGTGCACCACCAGGATATGTCGGCTATGATGAAGGCGGTCAGCTGACAGAAGCCGTACGCCGCCGGCCGTATAGCGTCATCCTCTTTGATGAAGTGGAGAAAGCCCATCCGGATGTCTTTAACGTGTTGCTGCAGGTTCTTGATGACGGCCGGCTGACTGATGGACAGGGTCGGGTTGTGGACTTTAAGAACACTATTATCATCATGACCAGTAATCTGGGAAGCGACCTGATTCTGAACTGTGAAACCAATGAAGCTCTGGAAGAAGCAAAACCCCAGCTGGACGCTCTCTTAAAGCAGCATTTCCGCCCGGAATTCCTGAACCGTATTGACGAGACCATTACCTTTGCCCGTCTTGATAAAAGTTGTGTGGCAAGCATTGTCAGACTGCAGCTGGACCGGGTTACCAGGCGGCTTGAAGACCGGAATCTGGGATTTTCCGTTACGGAAGATGCCATCGCGTTCCTCAGTGACGTGGGCTATGATCCGCTGTTCGGTGCACGGCCCATTAAGCGTGCAATCCAGACCTATGTGGAAAATCCTCTGGCTAAAGAACTGCTTGCCGGTAAATTCAGCGAAGAGGCAGTAATAACTGCTGATATCAATACAGACGGAACAGCGTTGATTTTCAGCTGAAGTTTCAGATGCTGCAGAAGTGGTTGTGTAAAATATCCTTTTTTACCGTAAGGATTTTATACCACTTCTGCGGCAGGGGTAGTACAATCCCTACTGAGGTATTGTACTGCTATGAAAAAAACTGCTTCTCACTCTGCGACCCTATCTGATGGTCGGAAAATAACTCCGTTAGCCCTGAAAATGGGTTTATCGGTTGCCGTTTCTACGATTTTCCTGGTAACAATTCTTATCACCATCACATCAATCGTTACAAAAAAACGGACTATTCAGGATTTCCAGAGTATGGCCGGTGAAGTTGCCTATGCCCGTTCGTTTGAACTGTATAACTGGCTCAACTGTTTCCAAAATGACCTGAAATTTTATGCATCATCGGATGTTGCGCTCAATGGCACCTCACAGGAAATCGGTGCCTGGCTGGCTACCCAGCAGGATAAACGGAATCCGGAATTTGAATATGTGTTCTATACGGATTTATCCGGTTCTACCTGGCGCGATACCGGTGAAAAAAATGCTGAAGGCAATGTCCTTTCTGCAGACTACATAACCGGATTACTGGCTGGTTTTGGTAATTACGTATTTGGGGCCTGTGTTCAGTCAAAAACAACGGGTAACTGGGTCATTCCTGTTTCCCGGGCTGTAACAAAAACTGAAGTTAATTCAGCAGGTGAGCCTGTTACTACAGTAACCGGTGCCTTTGTTGCTATGGTTAACGCAGGGAATCTGGATCTTGAAACGGCCATGATTGCCATTGCTGAAACCGGTGATATGGCTTTGATCGATTCTGCCGGACGGGTTGTTTCAAGCAAGGATCCTACTATTTCCCGTGGATTCTATCCCAAAGGCTCAGGAGTTGCAGAAGCTATCGCTGCTGGTAGCGATACCGTAGTTTTTGAAAAAGATTCTCAGGGAATTCCCTGTATGTTTACCATACGACCCTTCATGTTCTATCCGACCTGGCGTATTGTCATCAGAATTCCAATGACCAGGGTGCAGTCTGTTGCAACTACGTTACGTCGGGTTTCACTGGTGGTTGCTTTCATCATTGAACTGCTGCTCTTTGCTATTATTTTAAGCCCCATGATCTGGCTGACCGGGGATGTGGCTGATATTGCTGCAAGGGTACAGAAGATTTCTTCCGGTAGCGGTAATCTGACAGAAAAGATGAAAATCGGGCAGCTTGATGAAATGGCCATGCTCCGTGACAGCTGGAACCTGCTGCAACAGAAACTGATTGTCATCATCAATTCAATTTATGAATCACGCGAAAGCATAAGCGGAATGGCAAAAGGTATCGATGATACCAATAACACCATTTTCGGAATTACTGGCAGCATCAATACGGTTCGTGCAGCTGTTGAAACTCAAGGGGCCAGTGTTGATGGTACTGCAACTTCAGTTACTGAAATTTCTCAGAATATTGAATCGTTGAACAACATGATTCAGAATCAGTCTGCCAGTGTTGTTCAGGCATCAGCTGCCATTGAAGAGATGCTTGGTAATATCAGTGCCATTACAACAACAGTAGACAAAATGTCCGGTGAATTCGGGCATTTGGAAGAGCAGACAAAAACAAGTATATCAAAGAATGCTTCGGTAAATGCACAGGTGCAGGAAATAGCAAAGCAGTCTACCATGCTGATGGAAGCTAATAAAGTTATTGAAAATATTGCCAGCCAGACGAACCTGCTGGCCATGAATGCTGCCATTGAAGCGGCTCATGCCGGCGAAGTTGGCCGCGGTTTCTCTGTTGTAGCGTCCGAAATCCGAAAACTGGCAGAAGAATCAAGCAAACAGTCTTCTGTCATCGGTGAGGAATTGAAGAATATTCAGGCTTCAATTGATACGGTGGTTCAGACTGCAGAAGATTCAACCCAGGCTATGGGTGGAGTTTCTTCACGGATTCAGGCTACTGGCCAGTTATTAAACCAGATTCACTCCGGTATGGATGAACAGCAGGAAGGTTCAAAACAGATTCTGCAAGCCCTGCAGTCCGTGAATGATGTAACCGGACAGGTAAAGACTGCTTCCGCAGAAATGGAAAAAGGAAATGCAGAAATTCTGAAAGAAGTAGCAGCTCTTAAGAATGCAACCCGTGAAATTGAGTCAGCCATGGGATCTATCAACAAAAAAACCGGAGAAATGACTCAGGTAACGGAAAACCTTAAGAACATTGCCTTCACCGTTAATGATGCCATCGATACTATATATGATCAGGTTGATCAGTATCAGATCACGGAAGAGTAACCGCGGTCAATTATACGATAAAAAAAATGCCGCCAGGGACGGCGGCAAAAAGCAGTCGGGTTTTGCCATTGTAAAAAATATGCCGCCAAGGACGGCGGCGAATATCAATTCGGGTTTTGCTCTTGCAAAACCCGTTAAGGTAGGTCGACAGGAAGTCGACCTACCGACCGACTATATATTGAACTTAATTTTCTTTCCGCAGTCTTTATAATATTCCTTGCGCATTTCGATAACCTGTTCATCTTTCAGATAGTCATCAAAGGGCATCATGCGGTCAATGACACCACCGGGAGTAATCTCGATGATACGGTTGGCGATGGTGTTGATGAACTCATGGTCATGACTGTTGAACAGCACGATACCAGGGAATGCAACAAGACCATCGTTGAGGGAAGTAATGGCTTCCAGGTCAAGATGGTTGGTCGGTTCATCAAGAATAACGGCATTGGCACCGGAAAGCATCAGTTTAGACAGCATACAGCGTACTTTTTCACCACCGGAAAGAACCTTTACCGGTTTCAGTGATTCATCGCCGCTGAAGAGCATGCGTCCCAGGAAACCTCGAACGTAAGCGTCATCCTGTTCCGGTGAGTACTGACGGAGCCAGTCGGTAATGTTCAGGTTGTTGTCAAAGTAACTTGAGTTATCAATTGGCAGGTAGGTGTGGGTTACGGTCTGTCCCCAGTATACGTCGCCGCTGTCTGGTTTCAGATTACCGGTAATAATGTCAAAGAATGCAGACTTTGCCTTATGTTCCAGCCCGACAAAAGCGATTTTGTCAGTGCGGTTAACGGTCAGACTGAAATCCTTTAAAAGCTGTACGCCTTCCGGAGTAGTGTAGTTCAGTTTTTCAACGCGCAGAACGTTGTTACCGATTTCACGGTCCGGCTTGAAGTTTACATAGGGGAATTTACGGCTGGTAACCGGCAGTTCTTCCAGAGCCAGTTTATCGTATACCTTTTTACGG
>JAZLJW010000040.1:0-3232 GCA_045597345.1 Treponemataceae bacterium | reverse complement strand
CTTCTGTTTTATGTGTTTTTTTATAACCGGATTTTTGCCATCACTTTTGATGAAGAATGTGCTTTTGCCAGCGGAACAAAAACCAAACTATTGAATATAGTGATGGCAACGGTCATTGCAGTGATTATTGTTCTTGCAATGAATCTTGTCGGCTCACTTTTGATTACTGCACTTATAATTTTTCCGGCAATTTCTTCTATGCTTGTTTTTAAAAGCTATAAGCAGGTTACTGTTTTTGCATGTATATTTTCTATGATTGGGGCAGCCTTAGGGATTTTAATTTCTATAATTGCGGGTACGCCCGTTGGTTCAACCATTGTTGTGATGGATATTGTGTGTTTTGGCATTTGCAAACTTATTTCTTGTTTTAAAAGATGATACAGGTGATGGAGGTTTATATGAAAATTACTATGAGAAAAATTATTTTGATTGGCTTTACTTTGCTGGTGGCAGCCATTTTTGTTTCCTGCAAAAAAAACGGGAAGGTGCAGAGTGTTCAAGATAAAGAAGAACCAGTGAATGCGGTGGAAACGTCTTCTGCCTTGATAAATGATAAAATTGACTATGACTGGTCTAAAATGAATTACAACATGCTTTCGTCATTATTTTTTGATGTTCAGGTTAATCCAGAAAAATATAACGGAAAACGGTTCAAAGTCTCCGGAAATTTTCACACATCAGTGTATGAAGAAATCCGTTATTTTTCAGTTTTGGTTTGGGATGCTACCGGGTGCTGTCCTACCGGTTTAGATTTTGTACCACCTTCTGATATGAATTTTCCAGAGGATTTCCCGGCCATGGACGAAGAAATTACGGTAACGTGCACTTTGAACCATTTTGTGATTGATGGACTGGATTATTTTGAGTTTATTGCGGATACTTTGCTACTTGCATAAATAGAAACGATTTTGTAGTATAAGGCCTCAGAATGACTGACTTCAATGTTTACGGAAATCATGCAACTCTGATTACTGAAACCGCGATTGGTTGTTCTATTTCTATTATTTCTTTTGATTTTCAAAACTGAATCCTTTTTTAGGGTTCAGTTTTTTTTTAACCATTTGGGGTAATTGAACACTAAGTTTTTAGTTGAACACTATGTTTAAGGGAGTACACATATGGCTACAAGAAAAGACATCCACAAAGTTCTTATCATCGGTTCTGGTCCTATCGTTATCGGACAGGCCTGTGAATTCGACTATTCAGGAACCCAGGCATGTAAAGCACTGCGGGAACAGGGCTATCAGATTGTTCTGGTTAACTCTAACCCGGCAACCATCATGACTGACCCGGTAATGGCAGATGCAACCTACATTGAACCACTGAACGTAGAACGCCTGAGCCAGATTATTGAAAAAGAACGTCCTGACGCGCTGCTGCCTAACCTGGGTGGTCAGACCGGTCTGAACATGTCAATGGAACTGAACAAAGCCGGCGTTCTTGATAAATACGGCGTAAAAGTAATCGGTGTCGATCTTGATGCCATTGAACGTGGTGAAGACCGCGAAATCTTCAAGGCAACCATGAAGGAACTGGGAATTGATACTCCACGTTCGGGAATCTGTCACACCGTAGAAGGTGCTGAAAAAATCGCCGAAGAAATCGGATTCCCGCTTGTTGTACGTCCTGCCTATACCATGGGTGGACAGGGCGGTGGATTCTGCTACAACGTAGAAGAGCTGCGCACCGTCGTTGCCAACGGTCTTGACCTTTCCATGACCCGTCAGTGTCTTATTGAAGAATCAATTCTTGGCTGGGAAGAACTGGAAGTAGAAGTTGTCCGTGATGCAAAAAACCAGATGATCGCCATCTGTTTCATCGAAAACATCGATGCTGTTGGTGTTCATACCGGTGACTCTTTCTGTTCAGCACCATTCATGACCATTGATAAAGAACTGGAAGACAAACTGAAGGCCATGGCTTTCAGCATTGTAGAAAAAATCGGTGTAATCGGCGGTACCAACGTACAGTTTGCCCACAACCCTAAAACCGGACGCGTTGTCATCATCGAAATCAACCCCCGTACCTCCCGTTCATCAGCTCTTGCCTCTAAAGCTACCGGTTTCCCTATCGCCCTCATTTCTGCCAAACTGGCTTCCGGCCTGACCCTGGACGAAATTCCTTACTGGCGTGACGGCACTCTTGATAAATACACCCCCGGTGGAGCACCAGACGGCGATTACGTTGTACTGAAATTTGCCCGCTGGGCCTTTGAAAAATTCCGCGGCGTAGAAGATTCTCTGGGAACTTCCATGAAAGCCGTTGGTGAAGTTATGTCCATCGGTAAAACCTTCAAGGAAACCTTCCAGAAAGCCATCCGCGGTCTTGAAAACGGCCGTGCAGGTCTTGGTTTTGCCAAAGATTTCAACAAGAAAACTGCTGATGAACTGTGCGAAATGCTGAAAACCGCCAGCTCAGAACGGTATTTCCAGCTGTATGAAGCAATCCGCAAGGGTGTAAGCCTTGATAAACTGTCAGACCTGACCCATGTAAAAATGTACTTCCTGGAACAGATGAAAGAACTGGTAGATCTGGAAGAAGAAATGCTGAAGACTCCCGGTTCAGTTCCAGCTGATGACCTGCTGATTCAGGCCAAGAAAGACGGCTTCTCTGATAAATACCTTTCAAAAATCCTGAAAGTGTCAGAAAAAGCCATCCGTGACCGCCGCAATGCACTGGGTGTTAAAGAAGCATGGCTTGCAGTTCCTGTTTCCGGTGTTGAAAACGCCAACTATTACTACTCAACCTACAATGCTCCGGATACTTCTGTTGCCAGCACCAATCCTAAGAAAATCATGATTCTTGGCGGTGGCCCCAACAGAATCGGTCAGGGTATTGAATTTGACTACTGCTGCTGTCACGCAGCCATGCAGTTGAAGGAAATGGGATACGAAACCATTATCGTAAACTGTAACCCTGAAACCGTTTCTACTGACTACGATACTTCTGACAAACTGTACTTTGAACCGGTTACCACCGAAGATGTTCTGCAGATTTATGAAAAAGAAAAACCAATGGGAGTTATCGTTCAGTTTGGTGGACAGACACCACTTAATATTGCCCGCGAACTTGAAGAAAACGGTGTAAACGTTCTTGGTACTTCAATCGACTCAATCGACGCTGCAGAAGACCGCGATATCTTCCGTCACATGATGGAAAAACTTGAAATCCCAATGCCTGAAAGCGGAATGGCTGTAGACTTTGAAGAAGCTAAAGCTTGTGCAGACAAAAT
>JAZLJW010000039.1:0-1013 GCA_045597345.1 Treponemataceae bacterium | reverse complement strand
AAAGAGTGGAACCATCCTCGTGTCTGGTCTACCGCTTCTGAAATAAACTGTGCAGGGAACTGCTGTTCAAACAATTCTTTGTTTTCAAATGGATAATGATGCTGTGCAAATGGCATTGATCCAGAATCATACCAGCAGTCGATAACTTCCGGTACTCTGTGCATCTGCTTTCCACATTCCGGACAGGTAATGGTTACTTCATCGATATACGGACGGTGAAGCTCAATTTCATCCGGACAGTTTGGAGACATCTGTTTCAGTTCTTCAATGCTTCCAATGCTGTGCTGATGTCCACATTCACATTCCCAGATGTTAAGTGGTGTACCCCAGTAACGGTTACGGCTGATACCCCAGTCCTGAACATTTTCCAGCCAGTCACCGAAACGTCCTTTACCAAGGCTTTCCGGAATCCAGTTTACTGTGTTATTGTTGCGGATCAGGTCATCCTTTACCGCGGTCATCTTAATAAACCAGCTTTCACGGGCATAGTAGATCAGCGGAGTATCACATCTCCAGCAGAACGGATAGCTGTGTTCGTTCATTGGAGCTGAGAAAAGACGATTCTTTTCCCTGAGGTAATCCAGTACCATCTGGTCAGCTTTTTTAACAAATACGCCTTCCCATGGAGTTTCTGAAGTCATGCAGCCCTTAGAATCAACGAACTGAACAAATGGAAGTTCATATTTACGGCCAACACGGCTATCGTCTTCACCAAATGCAGGTGCAATATGTACGATACCTGTACCATCGCCCATAGTTACATAGCCGTCGCAGGTAACAAAATGCATCTTACCCTTGATCTTTGAATAATCCACATCTTCAATGAGCGGATGATATTCTTTGTATTCAAGTTCTTTACCTTTGTATTTCTTGATAATGGTATATTCTTCACCAAGAACCTTATCCAGAAGAGCCTCTGCCATGTAGTAGAATTCATCACCCTGCTGAACCTTAACGTATGTTTCGTCCGGATTAACGCAGAGAGCTGTATTGGATGGAAGTGTCCAAGGTGT
>JAZLJW010000038.1:0-6187 GCA_045597345.1 Treponemataceae bacterium | reverse complement strand
GAAACGTTTCCGGTACTTCCTGAGCACTCATAATGCGTATATCGTGAGGCAGAAGGGAATTAAGGGCTGGCACATACTTCTGAACAGGAATTGAATCTATGGGAGAAACGAACGTTACTGCCTGTCCCATGGCATGAACTCCACTATCCGTGCGGCCGGAACCGGCAGCCTGTATTGGTGTTTTGTGAATTTTTGACAGTACTGTTTCAAGTTCTTCCTGTACCGTTCTGGCGTGCCCGGTATTACAGTCACTCTGACGCTGCCAGCCACAGAAATCAGTACCGTCATATGAAAGGGTCAATAATATGGTTCGCATGGGATAATCCGGTTATTCATCATCAAGGTCGATGATATTGGCCTCTGCCAGAGTATTCTTCAGGTTTTCATACAGATTACGGGAGTGTTCCAAAAGTGGTCCTGGTTTGCTTTTTGAAGACTTACCTAAGCCGAATATGCGGGCAATGTGCGACTTATCTGCTTCCAGTGTCTTAAGGCGGGCAGGAATATCCTGCATCTGACCATATTTGTATTCCAGAAGAACATTCAGATATACCACACCATCATAGCCATAGTTTTTGTCGATATCCGGGCCAAAATTACCAATACCGGCAATACTTTCTTCATGGGACATCTCTTTATCCATAGCTTCCTGATAGTAGAACAATGCTTTCCGGTAAAAAGTCTGCTGTATAAAATCAAATCCGCGGTCAGGGCATTCCTGATTCAAGTCACCATTCAACCAGGCCAGACGCAGACAAATCTGTGCTTTTTTTATGGTTGGCGAATAATCGGCAGGAAAATCTTCGTAGGTGAGTAATGCCATGTAATACGCTGCAGCACCGTCATACAGAGTACGAACCCGCTTGAAATCATAATGAGGATAAATTACTTCAACAGCCTTAACCCGTCTCTGTTCATTATCCATCAGAACAGTCTGTAATGCCTTGTCTTCAACAATGTTGTTAAAATCACTCCAGTACAGTGCCACATTACACACAGGACAGGCACCTATTGAATACATCAGGGGATATACAGGGCCGAATTTTGCACTTGGTTCAAAATTACGCCGCAGCTCATCCGTAAGATTACCGGCAATCATTCGTCCACCACCGGAAAGAATCTCTTCCTTCTGAAAATCCTTCTTACAGACGGGACAGCGTACTTTCTGCTTGCTATAAAATGTAACTGCAAGTTTTTTTGTTTCTTTATCTTCAGATTTTTCCATAGCAGGCTCCTTTTACCCGTTATTTATTTTTCAAGAATGACAAAAGCTACAGCAGTATCCTGTTCATGGGACAAAGAAAGATGCACCGCAGTAACACCCAGTCGGTCTGCTGCTTCTCTTGCACTTTCCCATAATATCAGCTCAGGTTTACCCGTCGTTGTATGAGCTACCTGAATATCTGCAAGATTCAAACCAGCAAGACCGGTTCCCAATGCTTTTCCAAAAGCTTCTTTTGCGCCAAAGGCAGCAGCAAGGCTTTGCAATGCCCCCGTACCGTTTTTCGCAGCGTAGTCATATTCTTCAGGATGAAAAAAACGCAATCCCTTTTTCTGATCTTCAAGAAAAGGCCGTAAGCGTTCACAAGATACGATATCAACACCGATACCTGCAATCATCGCTACTCACCCTGCTGATAATCAGAAGTACCCTCGGACAGGGGCTCACCTGATTCTTCTGAATTTTCAATTACTTCAACAGCACGTGCAACAACTACAACCTCTTTTGGAGAGAAGGAAGTAACGGAAAAATCGCGGGAGACACCGGAAACAACAGGCACTCTGTATTCCCCCGTTTCCTGAATTGAACTACCGTCAATGAATAACCCGACAGGAGAAACCGTATACCGGTCAAGGGCAAGCTGGGCCCCCGAAAGCACAAGGGAACCGCGGCGAGTCTGTATTTCATACTCAAAGTCAGAACTGACATTCAATATCGCAAGGGGTACATTACTGAATTCTTTTTCTGTATTGACCGGACCAATTTCCACTGTTACGGCGACCGAATCTGCAGAATCCCAGGAAATACCATGGTTTACAGAATACGGAGCGACACTCTGAGCAAAGGATTCTGTATGGTTATCCAGAAAAACACCATCGGTAGAAACAGTTTCTACCTGTGATACAAGATCTTCAGCACCCGTTATGCGGATTTCAGAGGGGTCACAGGAAACCGATACCACCTCATATCCGTAAGGAATACTTCCTATAACAACTGGTTGTACCGGGACATATTTTGCGACGAGATTTTCAAGCTGTACGGAAACATCCGCAGGAGATATCTCTACACTGAGAATATCGAGAGCTGCTGCACGATCAGAAAAATCCAGAAAAACCCGGGACTCCACCTTTCCGGCACGCAATTCATGAGACAAATCAACATATGCAGAAAAATCTTCACGATTGAGGTGATTTATTTCAGCTGCATCACCACGAATGGTAACACGAACATATTTATCTACCTGACCTACAGGCTGCATAGCCGTAATACCGCGAATTTCCAGCGGTACCATTAACACCCGTGATTCAAGTGTTGAAGTCTGATAGTACGCATACAGGAAAAGAGCAGCAGCAAAAGCGATTACCTTTGCCACCCAGTTATCAACCAGTTTTTCAAGCTTTGGAGGTAACGTCATTAGGATCCTCCTCAGTATATGATTCTGGAGTTATTTCCAACAGGGTTTCAAGTGTACGTGTTGTCTGTTCAATTGATAAATCATAATGAAGACGTCCATCATAACAGAGGCTGATGGCTCCCGTTTCTTCAGAAACGACAAGTACAACTGCATCGGTTTCTTCAGACAACCCCAGTGCTGCCCGGTGGCGGGTTCCGAAGGTCTTTTTTATATCATACTGCTCTGAAAGCGGCAGGAAACAACCGGCAGCCAGCGCTTTTCCGCCTTGAATTATGACAGCACCATCATGCAGCGGTGTATCATGGCCAAAAATAGTAACCAGAATTGAGGAACTTAAGTCCGCATTCAATCTGGTTCCTGAATCCGTAATATCCTTAATATTGGTTTTTCTGAGGAAAACACAAAGCATACCACGCCGCTGCTTTGAAAGGATTTCAGCAGCTATAAGAACAGAATCGACTGTAGTGTGTTTTGCCTTGGTTCCCAATTTAAACCAGTTACCCTGCCCCAACTTGAGAAAAATCTTCCGCATTTCAGGTTGAAAGATAATGGCAAAACAAATCAGTAACCCGGGAGCCATGGTATTCAGAAGCCACAGCAATGTACTGAGATTCAAAGCTGAAGCCAGTACATAGGCAATAAAAACGGTCGTAAGCACTTTAAGAATCTGAATACTCTGAGTCTTGCTGACAAGGATATAGGCTTTATACAGAATAAAAGTAAGTACCCCTATATCAATGAGAGGCCGGATGTAATCATACAGCACCAGCAGTTTGTCAAATGCGTTCACTCATATACTCCAATACTGAAAGGGAATCGCGTGTTTCAGCAACATCATGAACCCGCAGAATCGTTGCACCATACTGCACACAAAGAATATCGGCAGTTACAGTCCCAGCAAGACGTTTTTCTACAGATTTTCCGGTCATCTCCCCGATACAGGTTTTACGGGAAAGCCCCATAAGTACTTGATTTGGCCGGTGACTCTCTGGAAAACTGTCAAGAAAACGGCTGCTGGACTGCATCAACGCAATATTGGATTTCAAATCTTTTCCAAAACCAATACCCGCATCAAGAATAATCCGTTCCGGTGCTATTCCTATGGAACAGGCATATTCAAACCGCTGCTGCAGATAGCGTTCAACTTCAGCCACTACATCAGTATACACCGTGTTATCCTGCATTTCACGGGGAATTCCACGTTTATGCATCAGTATGACCGGAGTGTTATGGGAAGCGGCAAAAAGCGCCAGCTCATCGCCACCATCCTCAAGAGCAGATACGTCGTTCAGTATATCAGCTCCAACTGCGACGCATTGTGCAAAAACCGCTGATTTGCGGGTATCAATTGAGATGAGAACGTCCGATTTATCCCGTATGCCTTTTACTACAGGAATAAGGCGTCGTAATTCTTCATCTTCAGAAACATAGGCACTTCCGGGCCGGGTAGATTCTGCACCCAGATCGATTATATCAGCACCGTCAGAAACCAGCTGCAGAGCATAGGTAACAGCTTTTTCCACAGAAGAGTCATCTACCTGAGTAACCCGGCTGGCTTCATAAAATGAATTATCGGTTACATTAACAATACCCATAATCCAGGCAGCATGACTGGTGGTAAAAATACCACGCGCAGTATGGATAGCTGGAGCAGACTTCATTTCAAGAGCTCCTTCATTTTCCGGGTGAGATGACTGGGAGAAAGATGAGCAGATTCGAGGATATCAGAACGCTTGCCCTGAGCAAGGAATCTGTCAGGAAATCCGCAGACTGCTGTTCTTTTTGGGGAACAACTGCGTGCCAACAGACTTTCCAGATAGGTGCCGATTCCTCCGATGCGGATTCCATCTTCTACAAATACAATCTGATTGTACTGATTTGCCAGTGCTATAAAGAATTCCTTATCTAAAGGTTTCATAAAACGCAGGTTATAAATGTCACAGTGAATCTGTTCGTTTTCAAGCAATTCTGCAGCCTGAAGGACTTCCGGAAAAATACCGCCAGTACAGACAAAAAGATTATCCGTCGTCTTTTTTGAAGGAATCAGAACACCTCTTCCCTGCTGAATGGGTTGAGCAAACCGCGGCTGCTCTTCCGGACAGGTTCCCTTTGGATATCTGATAACTACAGGGAAATCCTGCTGGACAGCCCAGGTCAGCATAAGCTGCAGTTCTGTTTCACTGGCTGGAGCGAGCAGCGACACATCAGGAATCGGGCGGAACAGACTGATATCAAAAATACCCTGATGGGTTTCTCCATCATCAGGAACAGCTCCGGAACGGTCCAGAACAAATACAGCACTTACCTGCTGCAGGGAAATATCATGAATCAGCTGGTCTACGGAACGCTGCATGAAGGTAGAGTAAATGGCCACAACCGGTTTCATGCCGCTGCGGGCAAGACCACCGGCAAAGGTAACGGCATGCTCTTCTGCAATGCCCACATCAAAAAACCGGTCAGGATATTTTCTGGAGAAATCCGTAAGTCCGGTTCCGGTAGTCATGGCAGCCGTTATGGCACAGATTTTCGGATTTTCTGCAGCCAACTGACAGATGGCATTGCCGAACACCGCAGTAAAGGTTGGCGTTTCAGAAGGTTTTTCCAGCAATTCTCCGGTTTCAGGATCAAAGGGGCCAACACCATGGAATTTTGATGGATTTTCTTCTGCCGGCTTATAACCTTTTCCTTTTCTGGTTACCACATGAACAACAACGGGACGATGCAGTTTCTTTACCCGGTTCAGAACCATATCAAGTTCTTCTATATTGTGACCGTTCAGCGGGCCGACATACTCAAAGCCCAGGTCTGCAAACAGCGTATCAGGAAAGAAAACACCTTTGATACCGCGCTTGAAACGGTAAATGAATTTATTGAGAAAACGGCCCACAGGCAGCTTATCGACGAAAGAATCAAAAACGGTACGGAATCCCTGATACTGAGGGGACATGGTAAGACGGGAAAGATAGCGGCTGATGGATCCGGTATTGGCACTGATGGACATACGGTTGTCGTTCAGTACCACAATCAGGTCTTTTGCTGACTGTCCGGCATGAGAAAGCGCTTCAAAGGACATTCCACCGGTTAAAGCCCCGTCGCCCAGAACGGCAATGACCTTACCACACTTCTCCTGCAGTTTCCGTCCGATAAGGAGCCCCATCCCCTGACTGATGGAAGTTGAGGCATGGCCGGCGTCAAAAAGGTCATGTTCACTTTCGGTATGGCGGGTAAACCCTGATATGCCGTCCTTCAGACGGAGAGTATCCAGATCCTTGTTGCGCCCCGTCAGGATTTTATGGGTATAACTCTGATGGCTTACGTCCCAGATAATGGCATCTTCCGGACTGTTGAACACCTTGTGCAGCATGAGGGTCAGTTCAACGGCACCCAGATTGCTGGCCAGATGTCCGCCATTCTTACTGGTAACGGCAATGATGCGCCGCCGTATATCTGCGGCCAGATGGCGGAGTTCATCATATGAGAGATTCTTTATATCTTTTGGAGATGTAATATCTTCCAGTTGCAATGTCGTTTTACGCTATGATGCAAAGAGT
>JAZLJW010000037.1:0-23004 GCA_045597345.1 Treponemataceae bacterium | reverse complement strand
TTCTTGTAACTGAAACACGTAATACTTTATTCTATACAAGTTATGAAAAAATCTTTTTTTATTTTCGCTTTTCTCATTCTGATTATTGAATTGACTTCCTGCGCTTCAACACCAGTGGCACCGGATTCTTCAGTTGCAGCCCCCGTCATACCAGTAGATATTAATCGAACCATGGGACAACTGAACGTTACTGTCGGCGACACTGTAAAACTGCCCCTTGCCGGACGACTGGTGCAGATTGGTAACGACGGTCTGCCTCCTTCTTTTGGTCCGGATACCCTGGTATTCAATGTAACCCATCAGTACTGGCTTGATGGTGGAGCGCAGGCATTCGGAAACTATCAGCTCATTATGTCGGGCGTACAACCAGACTCTGAGTTGCAGTCTGTTTCCAGCAGTACGCTGATTAATCAGGGGACCGTTATCGGTATTGCAACCGAATCCCCTGTTCAGGTAAACCTGCGCTGTCGTACCATTGATCTGTTCCTGTGTGATGCAGCCCAGAATATTCCTGAACTGGTTAACGGCTGGTATTATTTCGGTGTCGGTATGCTCATGAGCGGTTCTCCTAAGTTCCTGAATTACCAGCCGGTTACCAGTGCCGCTGATGAAATTCAGTTCTACGACTATCCTGAATCACTTGATGCGATGTCTCAGCAGTGCCGCAGCCGGTATGAAGAAAAAAATCAAGGTGATGTTGTCAGCAGGTATCCCGATTTCCAGATTTGTCTTGAAACAACCCTTGACCGCTATCCATCAACAGATCTTCGTCTTTCTACAGCGATTTCACCGTCAGAACGGCTGATACTTACCAGAACGTATTCCGGCTGTCCGTATTATCTCTCCATTGATTTTGATGGTATTCCGGTTCAGCTTTTCTTCCAGCAGGGGTTTGACCAGTATCTGGCTGAAGAATATACCCTGGGAGACCCTATCTGGCTGTATCTGCAGGTCAATGAATTCATCAATGGTGAACTCATAGGGTATGTGAGGGACTTTACTCTGAACTCTCCGATGGAGACTGTACTGCAACGTCAGGAACGACTGCTTGCTGCCATGAAAGAACTTGACGCTGAGTAAAAAAAACGGCCAGATTCTTATGCAGAGCAAAGAAATCCGGCCACCTGTTTTTGGTGCAATTGGATGTACTGCTTAGAACCGTACATCCAGAACAGTGATGTCGTCGGGCAACATGGTTTTTTGTGTCCAGTTTTTGACCGTTGATTCTGTTAATGCATAGGATTCCTGTTCATTTGTGTTGTACAGGTTGATAAAGAAATCTTTTGCACGATTGTCATCAAAGCGTACTCCGCTGTCGTTCTGCATATCAGTAAAACCGTCGGAATACAGGTTAACATGCATCTTGTTTTTAATGGAAATGCAGGCAACGGTATCCTGCAGATTGCCTTCTTTCAGTGCCTGTGCAACACCACCCATACCCAACGGTGGTAAGCCTGGTTTAATGACTACCATTTTTCCTTTGCCATCTTCATCTTTAAAGAAACTGTATACATTAGTATGGCCGCAGTTAAATACCATCAGCTGATTCTTTTCAAGATTGCAGAAACAGATTGCTGCAGTTACGAACGTTCCTACCGGAACAATCTGCTGCAGATAGGTATCAAGCATACTGACAAGTTCCACTGGAGTGCAGCTGAAGCCTTTCATCATCTTCAGTGGTTTCAGGAAAGCTCCAAGTGCTACGGTAATGAGACTTGCAGCTACGTTTTTGCCGGAAACATCATAACTGGCAATGAGGTAGTTTGAATCATCGGTCTTTTCAATCTGATAAAAGTCACCACCCAGAGTGTTTGCCATCTGATTGTATGCCATGACGGAGAAAGGAAGATCTTTTCCTACCGGTTCAGGAGGCATGATGTTTTTCTGGATAAGTGCTGCTTTTGCAAGATCCTGCTCCCGGATATCCGTAATGCGCTGCAGGAAATCATCCAGGGATACAATACCTAAGAAAGTTCGCCCGTTGTACACAGAAAAGAAAACAACGCCGGATTCCCGGTTTATATCACTTACCTTCTGCAGTGATTTTTCGATGTATTCATTTGCGTACAGAACGGTGTTTATTCTGGTGATGTAGGATGAAATATTGCCGCTGGTAAGACGCTTCCAGGTAGAACTGGTTGATGCAAGGGCAGTTTTCCGTTCGATGACACCGATAACGTGATCTGATTCTTCAATAGGGACGGCCCGAAGGGAAGGGTCGTTCTGAAACTGCTCTACCAGTACTTCGATAGGATTCTCTCCACTTACCGGTTCTACATAGGTAGTGATTGAACCAATCTGTTTGAATGAATAGCCGTTGATTAATGTTTCTGTCAGTGATGATGGTTCTGAAAAATCGCTGTTTCCAAGAAATTCACTGGAATCTACAAACTCCATCTTTATTACCTCTTTCGTTTTTCTGCTATGTATACTGTACACCCAAAATGCAGTTTCGGGCACAACCGTGACAGTTTTTTTATGGATGCAGCTGTATAATAAAACTGTATAAATATGCATTTTGTTGCATAAAAATCAAATATTTGATAGGATACCCTCAATACTTATAAAGAGAGGAATCTCATGATTACGTTGAAATTCGGTGGAACTTCCATGGGCAGCGCCCGCCGTATTATTGATTCAGCTGCCATTATGATTGGACGCGCACAACAGGATCGCATCAGTGTGGTTGTTTCTGCCGTAGCAGGCATCAGCAATAAACTTCAGGAAAGTATCGACAAAGCTGTAGAAGGCAGTAGTGCTGCCGAATTTGTCACAACCATCCGCTCCACTCATGAGATTATCTGTGCAGAAATTGCACAGTCAGTTGCCAGCTTTGACGCAAAAGATGTTATGACTCAGCTTGAGCCTGTGCTGGCAGAATATGAAAAACTTCTGACTGCAGTAAGTGCATTCGGTGAATGCCCAACTTCTGTTCACTGCCGCATTATGGGTATTGGTGAACAGCTTTCTGCTCCTATCGTAGCAGCTGTTCTGAAAGCTCAGAATCAGACCGTATGTCTTCTGGACAGCCGTAAATACATTTACACCAACGGAAATCAGGCAGAAGGGGATCCGGATATGCTCCGTACCATGCAGGCGTTTGCCCGCGTACGTGACGGCAGTGTAGGGGCTAATGCCCGCATTCTTTTGTTTCCCGGCTTTATCTGTTCGTATAAAGATGGCCGCATGGGACTTCTTGGCCGCAACGGTTCAGACTTCTCTGCTGCTCTGGTCGGTGTAGGTCTTGGCGCTTCAAAAGTAGAATTCTGGACTGATGTAGACGGTATCTACACTGCAGACCCACGGGTTGTAAAAGATGCCATCATGGTTGATGAAATGAGCTATGAAGAAGCCATGGAACTGTCGTTCTTTGGATCAAAGGTTCTGCATCCTAAAACTCTGGCTCCACTTGCTGCTAAAGGTATTGAAGTGTACAGCCTGAACAGCATGAACCCAGCCAGCAAAGGTACCCGTATTGGCCCACAGACCGCTGAATCTTCAAAAGTTGGTTCTGTCCGTGGTATTTCCTGTCTTAAAAACACCGCTCTTATCAGCGTTTCCGGTGCCGGTATGAAAGGTAAAACCGGTATGGCAGCCCGCATCTTTGCTGCTGTCAGCCGTGCCGGTATCAGTATGCTGCTTATTACCCAGTCTTCTTCTGAATACACCATTTCTTTCTGTGTAAACCAGAAAGATGCCCGCCGCGTGCAGGAAGTACTTGGTGCTGAATTTGAACTGGAACTGCGTGAAAACGTTATTAACCTGATTGAAACAAAAGAAAACTGTGCCATCGTATCTATCGTTGGTGACGGCATGAAGCACAAACGCGGTGTTGCCGGCAAGTTCTTCGAAGCTCTTGCTTCTCAGGATATCAACATCCTTTCCATTGCACAGGGATCTTCAGAACGTTCCATTTCTGCCGTAATCAACGGCGAAAACGGTGATACGGCTGTCCGCGTTGCACATCGCTTCTGCTTCAACACTGCCCAGACCATCGAAGTATTTGCCTTTGGTGTCGGGAACATCGGTGGTGCGCTTCTTGACCAGATCCGCGACCAGCAGGCAGAACTCTTAAGCCAGGGCATCGATATTAAAGTTGTTGCCGTTGCCAATATTTCCGGCCTGTTGATGAATGAAAACGGTATTCAGCTTTCCAACTGGCGTGAAAACCTTGAGAAAAACGCTCAGCCAGGCAATGTTGATGACATTCTTGAATTTGTCCGCACCACAAAACCGCTGAACCCGATTTTCGTTGACTGTACCGCCAGTTACGACCTGCCGGAACGCTATCTGGACATCCTTAATGCCGGTATGTCTATTGCAACCCCTAATAAACGTGCCAACAGTATGAGCATGCAATTCTATAAAGACCTGCGTGCAACAGCTAATAAAATGCACCGCCGCTTTCTGTATGAAACCAACGTAGGTGCCGGTCTTCCTGTTATCGATACCCTGCAGAACCTGTTCAAGTCTGGTGACCGTCTGACCGGATTCTACGGAATTATGTCAGGAAGCCTTTCCTACATCTTTGGCCGCCTGGACGAAGGTGCCAAATTCTCAGAAGCAGTGCTTGAAGCCCGCGAAAAGAAATACACCGAACCTGACCCGCGCGATGACCTGGGCGGTCTGGACGTAGCCCGTAAGGCTCTGATCATTGCCCGTGAAGCCGGCCTTGAAATTGAACTGTCTGACGTTGTCATCAACAAAGTATTCCCTGAAACCTTTGATGATACCGGTTCTGTAGATGAGTTCCTGAAAAAGCTGCCTGAAGTTGATGCTTACTTTGAACAGAAAATGGCAGAACTTAAAAAGGCTGGTAAAGTACTGCGTATGGGTGCAACCATTGAAGAAGGTAACTGTTCAGTTGGTATGATTGAAGTAGACAGCAATCATCCGCTGTATGCAATCCGTGGCGGTGAGAATGCCTTTGTATTCCACACAGCACGCTATACCCCGATTCCAATGACCATCCGTGGTTATGGCGCAGGGGCTGGTGTAACGGCTGCCGGTGTATTCGGCGATATTCTCCGCACCGTAAGCTGGAATCTGGAAACACTGTAAAACTATGGAACGATACGTACTTTCAGTTTTAGTAAAAAACACTGCCGGTGTATTAAGCCGGGTATCCGGACTCTTCAGCCGCCGGGGCTTCAACATTGACAGCCTGACGGTAGGAGTAACCAGCGATCCGGCTGTTTCCCGCATGACTATTGTGGTTCAGGGAGACGACCACACCCTGGACCAGATCATCAAGCAGCTTCTGAAACTGGAAGACGTAATTTCTGTCCGTCATCTTGATACCGGCGAGTCGGTACTGCGGGAAACCGCCCTTATAAAGGTAACGGCTCTGGCATCAAACCGCTCCGGCATTATTGAAACTGCCAGCATTTTCCGCGCCCATATTGTGGATGTGGGACTTGAAACCCTGGTGATTCAGGTAACCGGCAGTGAAGACAAGATTGCCAGCTTCATCACCCTGATGGAGCCCTACGGCATTGTAGAACTGGTCCGCACCGGTATTACGGCCCTTGAAAGAGGTAATAGAGTACACACAGTTGAGTAACTGGCGTCTGGCGTTTTTACGATTCCCCGATCCGATAAGTTTTAATATTCATACGCATCAAGGCACAGCTGAATCCAGCGTTTGCTGATTGCAGGGTACACGCCCTCAGTGCTTAAAAAGCAGGTGAGGGCGTCTTTGTATTTACCCTGGAAATACAGACTTTCCCCCAGATAAATAGTGCTGCGCGCCGTGACATCGATACCATGATTTGTCTGTAAAAATGTCCGGAACCCTGCTTCAGCCGTTATATAGTCACCCTTTACAAAATATGACGTCAGAATGGCATACAGTGTATAGTCATCGCCGGAACTGGTATCTTTGGTATCCCGCTCAAATATGAACCGCTCTGTCTTTTCCGGTGATTTTTTTGCATCACGTCCAAGTTTTGCAGCATTTGCCACAATGTATGGGGGAATAGTCTCTGGAGACTCTGTTTCATTGGTAATGATATGCAGGTACGGAAGTGGAGTACTGCGTAACGGAGCTTCTGCACTTTCTGTCGGTAAGAGCGATGCATTTTCCCGCTCTTCAAATAAATCCTTGCTCGTAAGCCCTGTTACATCTTTACTGGGAACGGCACACCCCAGAACAGTAGCATTGGCAGTAGGAATGATGACATCATACAACGTACCATCTGACAGTTTAGCAACAACGCAGTAGTAGTACGGTGTGGAATTTGTTACGGAATCGCGGTAGATTCGGGTTGATGCAGAAACAGTTGCTACGGGAATTTCACTTGCAATGCTGTCACCGGTAACAAATTGCTTTGATGATCGGAAGATAACAAACTGTACTACGTTTTTTTTCTGAGTTTCTGAGGGAAGATTCCATGAAAGAGTAATGACATTGGTGTCAGCACTGGCAGAAATACCGGTTACCAGCGGGCGTGAACTTTGTGCGGAAAGGGTAGCCGGCAGGGCTATCAGTACGGCTGTAACCATCAGGAAAAAAACAGAAAAGCGTCTACGGATCATACTGTAATTTTCGGCAAAAACAGTTCTTTTGGCAAGGGCAAAGCAGTGTAGACACAGGGGGGTACTTTCTCATATTCTATGGTATGTTTGTATCTGTCATTCTTGATCCAAGTGGAGTAGATTCGGCAAAACAGCTCACTGCAGTGCTGATGCAGTACGGTTTTACCAAAGTTCAGCGTGCCTGCTGGGAAAATGCAACACTCAGTGAAAAACGCCTTCAGACACTCAAACAGGATATTGACAGAGTTACCGATTATTACGACGTGGTTCGCCTGTATCAGTATCCGGTGCAAGGTATGCTTGCCATAACGGAACTTGCAAAAAAACAGTGGAAACGCTGTTTGCTTAAGCCAAATACCGAACCACCAGCCAAATAATTACCATTTTCAGGAGACCGGCATGTTGGAAGATTTTAAAATGCCCATTGCACAGCTCAAAAAAGATATTGATGATGTGTGGGGACGTTTGGACGTTACCACCATTGAAAAACGTATTAAAGATAAAGAAGAACAGTCTGGCGAACCTACGTTCTGGGATGACCCTAAAAAAGCCGAAAAGGTTCTGTCAGAGATCAAAATGCTGAAAAACCGCATTGAGCCCTGGCGCGACCTGATTGCCCAGATGGACGACCTGGATGCTACCTACGAACTGGCAGAAGAATCAGGCGATGAAGACCTTACTGCAGAGGTTGAATCTCAGTACAACGACGCCAATGCGAAATACGAAAAACTTTCCATCCTCAACCTGTTGAGCGATGAAGTTGATAAAAACGACGCCTTCGTTACCATTCATGCCGGTGCCGGCGGTACCGAAGCCTGTGACTGGGCCAGCATGCTTATGCGTATGTATATCCGCTGGGCAGAACGCCGCGGCTACAAAGTAGAAACCGTAGACCTTCTTGAAGCAGAAGGCGGCATTAAGTCTGCTACCCTGCAGATTCACGGTGACTATGCATTCGGCTACATGAAAGGTGAAGCAGGTGTACACCGTCTGGTCCGCATTTCTCCCTTTGACGCCAACGCCCGCCGCCATACCTCGTTTACTTCGGTATACGTATTCCCCGTACTGGACGACAGCATCGAAGTTGAAATCCGTCCTGAAGACCTGCGCGTAGATACCTACCGTGCAGGTGGTGCCGGTGGCCAGCACGTAAACAAGACTGACTCTGCAGTCCGCTTTACCCATATTCCCACCGGTATCGTCGTTGCCTGTCAGACAGAACGCAGCCAGACCATGAACCGTGCAACCTGTATGAGCATGCTGAAAGCCCGCCTGTACGAATACTACCGCGAAGAAAAAGAAAAAGAGAACGCCAAGTTTGCTCAGGAAAAGAAAGACATTTCCTGGGGTAACCAGATCCGTTCCTACGTATTCCAGCCATACACCATGGTAAAAGATCATCGTACCCGCTATTCCGTTGGTAACATTCAGGGCGTAATGGACGGCGATATCGATCCATTCATCGAGTCATATCTTTCTGCAAAATGGAAAGGCCTGCCTATGGGTGATGACTCGGACGATGAAGTGTAAGCGTTTTCATTTCCTCTGCCTGCTGCTGTGTTTTGTACTCAGCCTTGGTGCAGAGGAATCTCAGAAGAACTGGGTACTCTCAGCAGCTCCTTTCTCCGGTGGCAGTGACCTTTCTGAACTGCTGCCATCTCTCATCCTTTCATCGTTCCCTGATAATCTGGAACGTACCATTGACGATGCCGAACAGCGGGACCGTCAGATTGAAAAAATACGGAATGAACGGTCATCATTATTGGCCAATCTTACTGCTCTCAATGACAAACGGGATGCTGTGGTACTGCAGAATATCCGCCAGTGGGAAAAAAATGAAAAAATCAAGGAACTGGAGGCACAAATAGCCCAGTCCCGCCAGAAAATTGACGAAAACCTTGCATTTACAGAACTTGAGACTTTTGAAACGGTAGAAAACCTTCGTGAACCAATCGTTCTGTATCAGAATGCAGCAACCACTTTGCTGAAAGAAGAGCCCGATGGAAAGACGGTACAGGCATGGTTACAGGGGTCGATTCTTGAACGGGGAAACTATCTGTATGCTTCTGTAACGGTACACCGGTTTCCCGGTAATGTGCTGATTGGCAGCTGTGATTCCATATATCCCAAAACAGAGGCAAATCTTTTGGCAGATGATATTGCCCAAAAACTGCTGAATGTTCTGGTTAACAAAGACCCGGTAACTATCCGGCTTACTGTTGGCCCTGTGGAAAATAAAGTAACGGTACGCCTTGATGGGGTCCCGTTGGTGAACTATTCCCAACCGATTACCACACAGGCAGGGCTGCATCACCTGACGGTTGAATCAGAAGGGTATGTGACCCAAAATTTCAGCTATGATTTTTCAGATGCTGCTGAGTATACCGTACAGGTAGCCATGATTCCCCTGTATTCGGTTGATCTTTCGGTATATGCGGTTGCCGATGCAGATCTGTTTACCCGCCGTTCTGCACCGGATGTGTCAGACAGCAGTGTGTACCTGATGGGAGGTTTTGCAAATCCAACCGGAGCGGCAGTTACGATAAATGAACTGCCGGTTTTGGGGGAAGTAGTGACCTCAGCGGGAGATTCAACCTTTTTTGTTGTAGAACAACCCCGCAAAAATAAGAATCTTGCAGTATCGTCCCTGACTGCCACGGGAACAACGGTAAAAGCCCGAACCGGTAATACTACACAGCTGATAGATAAACGGCGCCGTGGAATGTATACCTCCTTTGGTCTTTTTCTGCTGACCCTGCCGGTCAGTTTTTATACCTATGGGCGCATGGGTGATTACGCTGCCCAGATTGACGGACAGTACAATCAACAGCTGAATAATACAACAAGACCCTTATGGAATGGCTATGAAAAGTGGCGGACCTATAGTGTTGCTTCTATGAGTATTTCCATTGCCTTCGCAGGAAACTGGCTGTTCCAGCTGGGACGGTACATAATTACGGCCAACAAAGTACTGCCTGAAATTGTGTATCCGGAAGAAATCGAGTAGAATAAAGAAAAATTGAGGAATTCCTATGGCAAAAGAATCTTTCGGTCAGAAGCTTGCTAAGCTTTTTGGCACCTATAAATCAAAAACAGCAGACTTTTTTGAAGAATTAACTGACACCTTGGTAGAAGGTGATATTGGGGCAAAAACGGCCTATGAAATTACAGATACCCTGGAAAAAATCTGTCATGAGAAAAAACTGACAGATGAAGCAGCGATTACTGAAGAATTGAAGAAACTGCTTCTGCAGTATGTAAAAAGTGTAGAACTTCCGGTAAATCCCGGGGATGTTACCCTTTTTATGCTGCTGGGAGTAAATGGTGCAGGAAAAACCACCACCTGTGCAAAAATTGCCAGCTATTATAAAGAAAAAGGAACACCGGTAGTTCTTGCTGCTGCCGATACTTTCCGTGCTGCTGCCATTGAGCAGCTGACCTGGCACGCAGAAAAAATTGATGTCCGGATTGTTGCCCATAAAAGCGGTGCAGATCCTTCTGCGGTTGTCTTTGATGCTTCAGAAGCGGCAAAAGCAAAAGGTGGAGCACTGGTTCTGGCAGATACTGCCGGACGTCTGCACAACAAAGAAAATCTTGTTCGTGAATTGCAGAAAATTGACCGTATTGCCGGTCAGAAAGCAACTTCAGGGGCATATAAAAAAATCATCGTTCTGGATGCAACAACCGGACAGAATGCACTCCGTCAGGCTGAAGTATTCCACGAAGCAGTTGGTATTGATGCTGCAGTTCTTACCAAGTATGACAGTACAGCCAAAGGTGGCGTTGCTATCTCATTAGGTAAAGAACTGGGAATTCCCGTTGCTTATGTCTGCACCGGTGAACAGTATAAAGACATAGCACCTTTCAATCCTGAACAGTACATTGATGAATTCCTGGCCGGCTGAGGCTTTGGGGTGAACAGATCTGACGTATTTGGAAAGACTGCATTTTTCCTCATTTTTTGCTGGCTGGGCAGTTATATCTGGGCTGCCGACTGGAGTGCGGCAGAAACGGAATCGGGGTCGCTGCGTTCATTTCGGGATGAAGAAAGTATTTTTCAGGTGCAGTATCAGGACGGTTTCATGGTAAGCCAGGTGACGGCATCAGAAGACGGTCTGACGCTTAAGCTTATGGATGAGATAGGCCGCGTTACCCGGAAAGTATCCTGGAATTCCAGTTTTTCAGTAATTGAAAAAGAAGTGCTCCTTGAGTATGAAGGAGAAAGCGTTCTGGTTTTCCGCGAAGTCCGCCGGTATCCTCTTTTGGAACGGAGTGAAATCCTGGAATATACCAGCCGTGGTGAATTAGACAGCGTTAAAGAATACAATGCAGAAACGCTGGTTCGCGAAAAAAAGTGGCAGTATGATGCTGATGGCCGTTGTATTACTGAATCGGTTACGGATTACACGGCCGGCAGTACAAAAGAAAGCAGGTACCAGTGGAAACCCGGTATACGCCAGCCAGATGAGAAACTGTATGAACAGGGTGTGCTGATAAAAGAAATTGTATGGCTGAATGATTCCGATTACGCAGAAACTCTGTATTTTGATACTCATTTTCAAGTGTACAGTGAGTATTCAGATGGACTGCAGAAGGTGGAACGGGTTTTGAGTAACGGAAAGGAAATACGGAGTACCACATGGTAAAAAGTAAGTGGATTTCTTATGTGTCCCGCCGCTTTGCCCGTGTTGACCGTTCGGGACGGGGGCGTGCAACCAATCAGTTGAGTATCTGGGGCATCGCATTCGGTGTTGCTGCCCTTATCGTGATTATGTCAGTAATGAATGGTTTTCAGATGGGATACATTGAAAGCATTCTTGAAATTTCCAGTTATCATATTCGGGCTACTGGTAAAACCGGTACGGCACAACGTTTTGATGAGCAGAGTAACGCAATTCTCTCTGTTCCCGGTGTTCGTAGTGCTATCCCGCTGTATGAAGCGCAGACGCTTTTTGCAGGAAGCCGTGGACGCCAGGCACCGGGGTTACTGCGGGGCGTGCCTGCCGACCTTCTGGAAACTGATGCAGGATTTGCCTCTCAGGTACAGATGGACTATGGCGCATTCAGCCTGCGTGAACCGGGGACATGTGTTCTGGGAACAACACTTGCCCGTTCACTGGGAGTGCGTCCCGGGGATTCCATAACGCTTCTGGCACTTTCCGGTGGCAGCAGTACCAGCCTGTTTGATTCAGGGAGAAAGCTGAAAATTACCGGTCTTTTTTCCTGCGGCTATGGAGACATCAATTCGACATTTGCTTTTGTGTCATTGGATACTGCACAGACATTACTTGGCGATGATACTCCTTTGCTGTATGGCATCAAACTTGATGATTCCGACCATGTGGATAAAGTCATTGCCCGCCTGCAGAAAGCCGTTCCCGGTCTGGATTACGAAAGCTGGCGTGTATACAACCGCAGCTTTTTTGGTGCCCTCCGGGTTGAAAAAAATATTCTCCTGCTGACGGCACTGCTGATTTTCGTTGTAGTCGGTGTAAATATTTTTAATGCCATGCGGCGGATGGTATATCAGAAGCATGAAGAGATTGCGGTACTGAAAGCTCTGGGGGCCCGGCAAAAGTCGATTCAGACGGTGTTTATGGTTCAGGGCATTAGGACAGGAATAGCCGGTGCTGTCCCCGGATTGATTGCAGGCTTGTTGATCAGTGTCCGCTTAAGTGAAATTATTGAACTGTTTTCAAAAATCGGATACTCAGTGGTCCGGTTTTTTACCTTGATTTTTTCTCCGGAAGACGCTCCTTTTCTGGAAAGTTCCAGCGTCTTTCTGTATTACGCTTCCATTCCTGCCCGGGTGTTCTTTTCAGAGGCTGCAGCAATTACCCTGTTTGGGGTTGCTGCCAGTCTTTTTGCTGCCTGGGCTGCCAGT
The DNA here is from genome assembly GCA_045597345.1 of Treponemataceae bacterium. GTDB lineage: Bacteria > Spirochaetota > Spirochaetia > Treponematales > Treponemataceae > Treponema_I. The sequence continues at coordinate 10,583 of JAZLJW010000037.1, read as the reverse complement.
AGAAGTGTTACTAAAATGTCTGTAGCGGAGGTTCTCCATGACGAATGATACTGAAAATACGGTTGCACCGGTTATTACCGTCCGGGGATTGGAAAAAACATTTCTGGGAGCAGGAGATCCGTTAACTATTCTGCAGAACCTTGATATGGATGTGTTTCCAGGGCAGAAAGTGGTAATTGAAGGTTCCAGTGGCAGTGGAAAAAGTACCCTGCTGAACGTAATTGGCGGACTGGAAACAGCTACCGGCGGCATTGTAACCGTCGGACCCTACTGCATAACTGATCTGACAGAAGACCAGCTTACCGAATACCGTTCCCGGTATCTTGGCCTGATTTTCCAGTTTCATCACCTGTTAAAGGATTTTTCTGCATTGGAAAATGTGTTCCTTCCTGCGTACATGGCTGGTATGAAGAAAAAGGAAGCAATGGAAAAAGCCCGGCAACTGCTTGTTGATGTGGGACTGGAACATCGTCTGCATCATCTTCCCAGCGAACTTTCCGGTGGAGAACGCCAGCGGGCTGCGGTTGCCCGTGCGCTCATCAATGATCCTCAGCTTATTCTGGCCGATGAACCAACAGGTAACCTTGACCCTGCAAATGCCACCGTAATTGCACAGCTTTTGTTTGACATGGTTGAAAAATACCATAAGACTTTGGTACTGGTTACCCATGATCCGGGCGTTGCCCGACAGGGAGATATCCGGTATCACATTGCAATGGGGAAGCTGCAGTCGGTATGAATCCAGCATCATCTGTTTTTCTTGCATCCCGTATTATCTTCCCCAAAACTTCTGCAACCGGTAGTGCCCGGAAAAGCCTTTTGGGGGCTGTTGTCTGCATTGCCCTTTCGCTGATTCCCCTGGTTGTGGTCCTTACCGTATCCGAAGGCATGATTCAGGGCATGACCGGCCGCCTTATCGGATTAAGCAGTTTTCACCTTCAGGTAGCACAATATAAACCCTTTGATGCTGCTGAAGACAATCTGGCAGCTCTTATGGAAATTAAGGCAAAAGTGCGGGAAATTCCCGGTGTAACCGGAGCATGGATAGAACGCGATGGCACTGTCCTGGCAGCAGGGCCCGCAGGTCGCAGTGGAGCTGTTGTCCGGGCAGTGGATGCATCCCTGTTTACCGAAAATGCCGCATTCAGAAAGTATCTGACGGTTCATGCCGGCACCGCAGAATTTACCGATTCTCAAACGGCGTTGATCGGTAAAAAAATTGCAGAAACCCTGGGATTGTCAGTAGGTGATACCATCCGCCTCATATCAAGTTCTACCAATGCACGGGGCGTTTCTGTTCCAAAGGTAAAGTCTTTTACTGTTGGCGGTATCCTGTCTTCCGGATATCAGGAAATTGACGCGTTATGGGTCTTTGTTCCTCTGGAAAGTGGTTTTGAATATCTTTCTTCTGTTGCGGGGCAGATACTTGTAGGAATAGAAACAGCAGATCCCTATTCTTCCAACCTGCAGTCCATCAGCCGGCAGTGCCAGATGGTGAGCCCGTTAGGATTTCATGTTTACACCTGGCAGCAGGTTAATGTTGCTCAGTATGAGAATTTTTCGTCAACACGGGTAATGCTGCTGTTTGTCATGTTCCTTATTGTTCTTGTAGCTTCAATGAGTATTTCTTCCGCGCTGGTCATGCTTGTTCTTGAACGGAGAAAGGAAATAGCGGTTCTTAAAAGTATGGGCGCCAGTCCTGCCGGAATCACCATCAGTTACATTTTAACCGGAACGTTTGCCGGTACTGCAGGTGTTGCCATTGGTGTTCCTGTAGGACTGCTGGCAGCGGTGAATACCAATGAAATTCTCCGCTTTTTTGAAGATTTCATTAACTTGTGCACAAAATTTGTGTATATTATAACCGAAGGAAGTTCCTATGTTCCGGTACAGCTGCTGAATCCTGCGTACTATCTTGAAACCATTCCGGTTGTCATTCCTTTCAATCAGCTTTTTGCCGTTTCTTTGGGAACAATCCTCCTGTCGGTACTGGTGTCTGTTATTCCGGCTCGTTCTGCAGGTAAAGAAAAACCACTTGCAGTTCTAAGAAAAGTCTGATTACCGGATTGCCTCTGCCAGATAGATATCGGGGAAATCATGAAATGCGATATATGTAAAGTGAATGAGGCTGTTATGATGATTCAGCAGCGTCATGGTTCTGAAAAAAGTGAGTTGCATTTGTGTGCTGACTGTGCCCGTGATAGAGGTATAGACCACAGCAGCAATATCGAATCGACCATTCAGCGGCTTATGAAGGATTTTAAGGAAGTACATCCCTGTACTGTTTGTGGTACAACCATCGAAGACGTCCGGAAATACCGGCGCGTAGGGTGTCCCAGCTGCTATAAACAGTTCGCCCTTGAAATCAATGGCTTACTGCGCTCAAAGGATTCTGAAGCGGTCTATACCGGAACATTACCCAGGCGCCTTTCTTTTGGCCGCACCGTACTTGAAGACCGCGCCATGCTGCAGAATAAGCTTGATCAGGCAGTAGCTTCCGAAGACTACGAAAAAGCAGCCGTGTACCGGGACCGGATTAAGCAGCTTGATGAATCTACCGGAGTTTCCTCTGACGGCATCATTCGGGATGTGAAACATGACTGAGTTTGCTTCATTGCACACCTGGTATGCTCAGGATGGCATAGACTGTGATGTTGTCACCAGTACTCGTGTCCGTCTTGCACGAAACCTTCGTGACTTTCAGTTTCCCCGGACCATGAAAAGCGAGGATAAGCCACGTGTAGAATCCATCATTTTTGATGCTTTCAATCACATTGAGCACAGCGAATTATACCAGAGTTTTCATACGGGGAATATTGAACCCTTAGGCCGCCAGATTCTTGTAGAACGCGGTGTACTGACTAATGACATGATGAATAAGCTGGATACCGGAGCTGTAGTGCGTGATGACGGCAGAATTACCTGCACGGTTAACAGAAAGGATCACCTGCATCTTTCCAACGTGATGACCGGATTTTGTCCGCAGAAAGTATACGATGAATGTGCTGACGTTGACCGCCAGCTTCAGGAATACCTGTTGTTCTCCGGTGATTTAAAGACTGGCTATCATACGGCAAATCTACGCGATGCCGGTACCGGTCTTAAAATCTCAGTACAGCTGCATCTGCCAAGCCTTACTCAGGCCGGACTGCACGAAAAGCTGTTCCGCAGCCTGATAGACAGTGGCTTTGATGTATATGCCTGTTACGCCACTTCCCCCCTGGGTAATGCAAAAGCATTGGGCAGCTGGTACCGTATATCAACGGGAAGCCGCTGGCCGCTAAGTGAAACAGATCTTATTGCCCAGGTGGTGCAGACCACCCGTAACATAATTGAAATTGAGCGGAAATCGCGTATTGATCTGGAACAGACAATTCCAACAACCATCCGGGATAAAACCGGTAGAGCACTGGCGACCATTAATTCGTGCAAGTTTCTGAACCTGCATGAAGGCATTGAACTGATTTCGGCAATGAAATGGGCATATGATTTGGGACACGTTACCGGACTTAAGCAGACCGATTTTTTTGTACTGCTGAACCGGATTCAGACCGCCCAGCTTGGTTTTGTCATCCGCACGGGTAATCTGGAATTTGAAGATGATGTACAGACGGAAGAGCAGCAGATTGACCGGCTGAGGGCATTGATTCTGCAGGAAGCTGCTGCCGAACTGCTGACTAAAGACTAGTGCTTACAGAAAAAGAGAGAGAATATGATTAAAGGGTTATCACCACGCGCCCAGAAATTACTGGTTTATCATGCGCAGAATGTTGCACGGCAGAATGGAAGAACTCTCATGGAACCGGAACATGTTGTTCTTGGTATGGTGCAGATGGCTGACTGTGTAGCTGCAAAAGTACTGAAAAAGATTAACTCCAATACACTGATGCTGATTATGGCAGTAACAGGCAAAATGTATGACAACTCAGCCGGTACGATGGAAGGAATGCTCAATGAATCAGAAATTCCGCCATCACGCCGGTTACGCAGCATGCTTGATATGGCCGCCGTTGAGTCCCGCTCACTGCGTCATGACTACATTGGTACAGAGCATTTATTGCTGGCTGCCATGCGTGAAGAAAACAGCGTAACTGCTCATTTCCTGCAGGATTATGTATCGTTGGATGAGCTCCGTGGTATGGTTACTGCAACTTTGGAAGAGTATCCCAGTTCTGCACGGCGGGAAACTCCTAAAGCTTCTTCGTCGCGGAATCCAGGGGACACTGGTAATGCCGGTGGATTAGAAAATGAAGAAATTACAGCCGGTAAAAAGAACCGTAAGAATGGCAGTCAGGGTTCTGAAAGTATTCTTGCTGAGTTCAGTAAGGATTTAACCGCTCAGGTCCGTGATGGCATAATTGATCCGGTAGTTGGCCGGAATCGGGAAATTCAGCGTCTTATTCAGATTTTGAGCCGGCGCAATAAAAATAACCCTGTGCTTGTGGGGGAACCTGGTGTTGGTAAAACAGCCATTGTAGAAGGTCTGGCTCAACGCATTGTGGAAGAAACCGTGCCCAGCAATCTGCTTAACAAGCGGGTTATTGTACTTGATCTGGCACTGGTTATCGCTGGTACCAAGTACCGCGGTGAATTTGAGGAACGCATGAAGCGCATCCTTAAGGAAATTCAGGAACAGAAAAATATCATCATTTTTATTGATGAGCTCCATACATTGATTGGAGCGGGTGGGGCAGAAGGTTCCATGGATGCCAGCAATATGCTGAAGCCTGCATTAAGCCGCGGTGAACTGCAATGCATCGGTGCCACCACATTAAAAGAATACCGCAAGTATTTTGAAAAAGATGCTGCCCTTGAACGCCGGTTTCAGATTGTGCAGGTAAATGAACCCAGCGATGAAGAAACGGAAGCAATTCTTGAAGGAATAAAGAAAAAGTACGAAGAATACCATCACGTTAAGTATGCAGATGGTGTGATAAAGGCCATCGTTACTTTCAGCCGCCGCTACATAACCGACCGTTTTCTGCCCGACAAAGCCATTGATCTTCTGGACGAAGCCGGAGCATTAAAAAAGATTGAAGCTGACGAACGCCCGGCAGAACTGGCAGAACTTGAAAAACAGATTGCCATTCTGATTGAAGAAAAGAATCAGATGGTAGAAAGCCAGAATTACGAACGGGCAGCCCAGGTTCGTGATGAAGTGCGCATGCTTCGTCTGCGGGCTGATGAACTGGGGAAAATGCAGGGACCGCTGGTTATTTCTGAACGTAATACCGTAACCGTGCACGATGTCTGTACGGTACTCAACACCATTACCGGTATTCCCATGGAACAGCTGAATACGGCCGAAACATCACGGCTTCTGCATATGGAAGAGGAACTGCACAAAACCGTTGTAGGGCAGGATGAGGCTATCCGGCTGATAAGCAGCGCTGTACGCCGGAGTCGAGCCGGGGTATCAAGCTTTAAGCGGCCTCAGGGATCTTTTATTTTCCTGGGCCCAACTGGTGTCGGTAAGACGTTACTGGCTAAGACCCTTGCCCGGTTCCTTTTTGGAAGTGAAGATGCTCTGATTCGCGTTGATATGTCGGATTTTATGGAAAAGCACACCTCAAGCCGTCTGGTAGGTGCTCCTCCGGGATATGTGGGATATGAAGAAGGTGGTGTTCTGACGGAAAAAGTGCGCCGCAATCCGTACAGTGTTGTTCTGCTGGACGAAATTGAGAAGGCTCATCCTGATATTTTCAATCTTCTGCTTCAGATGCTTGAAGAAGGCGAGCTGCGGGATAACCTGGGGCACACGGTAAACTTCCGGAATACGGTTATCATCATGACCAGTAATGCGGGAGCGCGGCAGATAACTACCGGTAACCGGTTGGGTTTCAGCAGCAGTGGGGACGGATTGATGGATTATGACGATATGAAACAGAGCGCCTTAAGCGAGCTGAAAAAGATCATGAGTCCCGAATTGCTGAACCGTATTGATGACACGGTAGTATTTACTACGCTGAGTAAGGCCGAAGTCAGCAGGATTCTTGATAACCAGCTTTCTGAATTTGAGGACCGACTGAAAGAGCAGGGTCTTTCTTTGAAGTTAAAACCTGCTGCCCGCGAGTACCTTATTGAAAACGGCTATGAACCGCAGTTTGGTGCACGACCTATGCGCCGTCTGATTCAGCGTGAAATAGAAGATCCAGCCGCCCTGATGATTCTTGCTGGTGATGTAAAACCCGGAGATACTATAACGGTAGATTTCAAGACAGGATCCCTGATTCGCAACGAAGGATCCCTGAGCTTGTCGAAGGGTCCGAAATCTCGTAGCGGCTTGTCGAAGGGCGCTGCAAAAAAGGAAAAGTCTCAAAAGACAGTCAGTGACACTTCGGCAGGCTCAGTGGCCCTGACCAAGTAACGCAGATAATGTCATCCCGATTGCACATGATGTCATCCCGAACTTGTTTCGGGATCTCAAAAAAATAGATGCTGAATCAAGTTCAGCATGACTGGAGATAGATTATGAAAAAAATTGTACATTTGGTTGCCGGTATACTTCTTGCCGGCATGCTTGGTGCCCCAGCCTTAACAGCAGAAACACCTGCTGTTGTTCGTGTTGCTGCCCTTAACGGACCAAGTGCCGTTGGTATGGCATATCTGTTTGAAAACCATCCTGACCTGGGTGGCGTAGAAAGCGTATTTGAAAACGCCGGAGCTGCCGACGTATTTCTGCCCAAAATCATCAAGGGCGAATATGACATCGGAATTCTTCCGCCCAATGCTGCCGCAAAGGTGTACAACGCCAACAAAGGCAGAATCATTATGGCTGGTGTCTGCGGCAACGGTATGCTGACCGTCATTACCCGTAACCCGGCAATCAAAACAATGAAAGATCTGAACGGCAGAACCGTATACGTTGCCGGCCAGGGTGCCACCCCTGAATACATGATGCGCTATCTGGCAGACAAGAACGGCGTTTCTGTGAACCTGGACTATTCAATTCCTACTGCTGAACTGGCTGCCGCCATTGCATCAGGCAAAATTGAGACCGCCTGCGTACCGGAACCATTTGCTACCGTTGCCTGCATGAACTCACCTGACGTTCGCCGTGCCATTGATCTGCAGAAAGAATGGGGCCCGGTTAATTACCCTATGACCGTAATCGTTGTACGTGCCGAGTTCGCACAGAAATATCCTGAAACAGTTCGTGCTTTCCTTGCCGCCTATAAACAGTCAATTGAATGGACCAATGCTAATCCGGCTGAAGCAGGAAAACTGGTTGAAAAACATACTCTGGGTCTTAAAGCTGCCATTGTTGCAAAATCTGTTCCCTATGCAAACTTTACTTATGCATCGGCTGCCGAAGCTCGTCCACAGGTAGAAAACCTGCTCAAGGTATTCCTGACTTTTGCTCCTGAGTCTATCGGCGGCAAACTGCCGGATGCCGGTTTCTACTTCAAGTGATGAGATGCTGAAACAAGTTCAGCATGACATTCGGGACTCCGACGATGTCATCCCGAACTTGTTTCGGGATCCCTGAAATGTAACTAACCATGAAATCAGCCATAAAACGCCTGGTTCAGACCGTCCTTATCCCCCTTGTCTTTCTGCTGGTGGTATGGGTATGTCTGGAACGCGCAGTTGATTCTCCTCTGATACTTCCAGACCCTGCAACGGTTCTGCTCCGTTCCTGGCAGCTACTAAGAACTGCCGGGTTCCGTGTGCAACTTGCTGCAACCTTGGGTCGTGTAGTATCTGCCTTTGCAATCTCCGTTCTGCTATCGGTTCTTATTGGATCAGTACAGGCTTTTGTTCCTGCAGCAGAACGGTTTCTGCGCATTCCCTTTGCCTTTATAAAGGCTGCTCCGGTGGTTTCATTTATCCTTATTGCTCTTTTCTGGTTTACTACGGGAACAGTGCCGGTTTTTGTTGCTGTTATTATGACCATGCCTGTGGTAACTGCCTCAGTTCATAAAGGACTTACTTCAACAGATACAAAATTGCTGGATATGTGCCGTGCGTATGGTTTTACACGGGCTCAGAAAGTGCTTTGGTGTTACATACCGTCCGCTTTGCCGGTATTCAGTGCCGGTGCCGTAACAGCATTTGCCCAGACCTGGAAAGTGGTGGTTGCTGCGGAGGTTATCAGTTTGCCGCAGAAAGCCCTGGGAACGGCCATGCAGACCGCCAAAGTGCATCTGGAAACTGCAGACGTTTTTGCCATTACCCTTATTCTGGTAACGGTGAGTTTTATCCTGGAAACCGTTTTCCGAAAATCTATTACTGTCATCCCAAAGGCAGCCCTCGTCATCCAGCATGCCGTCCCTGTCATCCCGCATGAAGATAATGTCATCCCGAACTTGTTTCGGGATCCCCACAAGATGCTGAAACAAGTTCAGCATGACATTTTTTCTCCCTACAAGATGACCCTTCAACCTATGGAAGTCAGAGTGCAGAACTTTACTTCCGTTCGTAGCGGCAGAACGGTGTACCAAAACTTTACGCACACCTTTTCAGCAGGTTCTGTAACTGCACTCATTGCGCCGAGCGGTGCCGGCAAAACCACCTTACTGGATCATATTGCCGGTCTTCTTCCAGAACCTGTCAAAACTTCCGGTACGCACCGGACAGTGTCCTATATTTTTCAGGAACCACGATTGCTGCCGGCGTTGTCTGTTGTACAGAATGTTGCAGCCCCTTTGTACCGTACCATGGGGAAAAAAGCAGCCACTGAACGGGCACTGCAGCTGCTTTCTCAGGTCGGTCTCAGTCACAAAGCCGGGGCTCGTGTAACAGAGCTTTCCGGCGGTGAAAAGCAGCGGGTTGCATTAGCTCGGGCTTTTGCGTATCCGGCGCCGGTTCTTCTTATGGATGAAGCTTTTCAAAGTCAGGATCTTAATCTGCGGCTGCAGCTTCTGGAACTGTTTGAACATCTGCAGTATCTGGATAAAAAGCAGGCTCAGCGCACCGTTATTATGGCAACCCATGACGTCAAAGAATCCGTTACTCTGGCTGATACAATTCTGATTCTTCGCCGTGATACCGAATCCGGTATAACTGCTCCCACCCAGACTTTATCTCTTACCCAGAACCGCACCAATAGTTCCAGTAGTCGCTATCTGACCGGTAATGCATCAGCAGAACAGATAATACTTACTGCGCTGACCGAACGTAATTCCTAGCCTTTCTGATTTGCTAAAAGGCTTGCAATCAAAGCTTCTTTTTCTGCGAGCAATACTTTGTATTTTGCTTCGGTTTCAACGCGTCCAAGTTCAATGCCTTCAGCTCTTCCTTTTTCAAGTCCTTCTGCTATTCCCTCTGCTCGACCTTCGGCTAAACCTTCTGCTCGTCCCTTAGCCATTCCTTCGGCTCTACCTTCAGCTCTACCTTCTGCCAGGCCTTTTTCAATGGCATCTTTTTCCAGATTCAGCATATGAATTCTCATGATGTAATCGTCGTCCTGTAAACAAGTAATCATGGTATTCTCAACCTCCGGCTTGTGTTCGCGGATATATTCTGCAAGAACATCGTTGTCCTGGCATATGGAAATGGTATTTTTTATAGCCTGCATCCTGTCGCCATGGCAAGCAGCTATTTGTTGGGTAAAAATCCAACAATAGTCAAAATATTGCTTCAGAATATTACCATCTTCTGCATTGTACAGCATTTTTACGTTCAACTGAAGTGGAATGCTATCGTCTTGAAAAAGACCTCCAAATTCCTCAGAACAGTCAATAAAATGATTACTCAGCGGCATAACCGATTCACGGGTACGTAATGGTCCGGTATAAATAACATAAAACTCAGGTTTGGGCAGCTTAATCATTTTTTTACTGAACAAGTCAATCTGATTTTTTGAAATATACCGCTGATATGTGTCAGCAATGTAAAAAAAGCAGCGAAGTGCCATATTTGGATTCCAGTCAGTCTGCGATTCAACCAGAATAATCAACCGGTCACCGACAATCATCCCAAGATCGTTATATTGCCCTGATGCAAACACATTTTTAAGGGTAACAGCGGTAATGTCCTTTTCTGTGACATTCGTGGCTTCTGGATGAAGGACCTTAAATAGTTGTAATGCATATTTGGGACGATGAAACAAATCTGTAAAGACGCTATCCCTTGTTTTCCGATCAGCAGCAGGTTCTGGCAGAGGGTAATCAAAAACAGTCAGTTCCTGCGGATTGTTAAGTAATTCATCACTCATATATTCTCCTTTCTCAAGGATATATATGTATGGCTGAGATAAAAAAAATGCAGTTTTTATAAAAAAAGGCTATGTCCGTAAAAAGTGTTGCAGAATGCTACACAGCAACGAGAATTGTACAGGAATGCCACAAATCGGGAGGAGGGACAGTCCAGGCAAAAATTGTTGAAGCCCGGCGTTCATGCGGCAGCATGAACTATACATAGTTTCTACGCCGGGATTCACCAATAGCGACGCTAGCTAGCGGTTTTGCATGTACTGGCAATCCGGTAGATTTGTGGAATTATGATGAGACCCTGAAACCAGTTCAGGGTGACAATAAGCAACACTTTTTACGGACATAGCCTAAAAAAAACTGCAAAAAAAGATTTAAAACTGAAAATATACTACTAATCCAGGATAACTTTCGTTATTTCTCCCACAG
>JAZLJW010000036.1:0-1049 GCA_045597345.1 Treponemataceae bacterium | reverse complement strand
ATCAGGGAACTGGCCGCAAAGGACTTTTCAGACCGCAAGCCCATGTATCCCAAACTGCAGCCTTTACTGTACGCCTGTGCAGCAACCCTGCGGTATCAGGATGTCCGGGTTACCGGGTATCACGATATTCTGGATCCGGCTGAAACCATCCAGTTTACCGCCATGACATTCCTCATCGGGAAAAAGACTGCTGTAGTAGCTTACCGGGGTACTGATACCACTCTTACCGGGTGGAAGGAAGACTGCTATCTGGCCCTTACGGGACCTACCTCTGCTCAGGTAAAATCAGTGGAATACCTGAATACCGCTGTACAGGAACTATGCGGCAGATTCAGCAAACGGCAGATTGTTGTAGCAGGACATTCCAAAGGCGGCAACGAAGCTGTCTATGCACCGGCATTTGCAGATCCTGCCGTACAAAAAAAAATCACGGCCATCTATAATCTTGACGGTCCCGGATTCGATGCTCATCAGTATTCGCCTGACATCTTCAAACCGATTCTTTCCCGCATTCATACTTTCGTACCGGAACAGAGTATTGTCGGCATGCTTTTAAAGCATGAAGAACCTTACCAGGTTGTAGCAGCTTCCAGCTGGGGTATCAACCAGCACGATGTATTCAACTGGCATGTCATGGGAAATCATTTTGTCAATGAAACCCTTTCAGACTTATCTCAGACCCTGCAAAAGGCCGTCGTAGACTGGCTTCTTGACCTGTCATTCGAAGACCGCAAAACCTTTATCGATACCTTTTTTGACATCATTAAGGATGCCGGCATCACCCGGTTCCAGGATTTACAGGACCGTACCCTGCCATCCATGATCCTCATGATGCCTCAGGTTCACCGTCTGGACCACGACCGGCGGGAACTGATGCGTACCGTCATCAAATCCCTTTTTGTCAGTGTCATTGAAAACCGAAACTGAAGGACTATCTGATTATCCATGAATCTTGAGCAGTTAAAAAAAGAACTGAACCCGGAACAGTTCCGGGCCGTATCCACCACAGAAGGCGCACTCCTCATCATCGCCGGAGCCGGCAGCGGCAA
>JAZLJW010000035.1:0-12895 GCA_045597345.1 Treponemataceae bacterium | reverse complement strand
ACCGCGTAATTCTGCCTGGTCTAACATGGTACCCATAACTGAACCTCCTGCTTCATCACCTTTCATCTGGCTTACACGGTCTTTAAGGGGAGAAGAGCCCATGGCACTGCTTTTGGTGCAGTGAAAATCCTTCATCAGCTGGCCTACCGGGTCTTCTCCAGTCCACTCGCCGTTTACATACAGTATATGGAGTCTGTCGTGAAATGGCAAATACTGGTCACCACATAACACAAACCGTTCAACCGGATACAGAGCCTGGTTCTCATGCCAGTAATCGTGCTCAGTAATAAAAATGATGTATGTTTCAGGAAGGTTTTCGCCGAAAACACCCGGATTTTTCACGTGTGCATCCAGCATTGAACCGTTGCGGCGGGCACGCTTAGGCTTGGCACCGCGATTATCTCGCTGTACTTCGATGTTGTACTGCTTACCGTTTTCATCAATTGCCATGATATCAAGCCGTGCAGTCTGACCGTGCAGGTTGGGCAGTTCTTTCTGGCCTTCTGCCTTTAATACTTTAAGATTTTTATTGAGCAGAATCTTCAGGATATACTCAACACATTCATTCTGGCCTGCAAGGCATGTTGTCATGAACACATCATCGAACAGACACATATCTTCCAGCGGTTTACTGAATTTTTCATTTGCCATGGGGTACCTCTAGTAACTGAATTCGCAGCGGGAAACGCTACGGTATAGTTATTAGCCCTGAAATGAAAAAAAATAGCAGGTTATGAAAAGTGTGTCAAAAAATCTTTTTAAATTCTCTCAGAAATTGGTGGGGCCATTAAACAACCGCACTCATATTCCGCAGCATCATGTCGCAAAGAACCAGATACGTCATGGCTTCTACTACGGGTACAATGCGGGGGCAGAGACACACGTCATGCCGTCCTTTAATCATCAGTTCTACGTTTTCAAAGTCTGTATTAACGGTGCGCTGGGGTTTAAAGATACTGGGCACCGGTTTGATACCGATGCGGAATACCAGGTCTTCGCCGTTGGAAATGCCGCCTAAAACACCACCTGCGTGATTGCTCAGAAACTCAAAGTCTCCTTCCTCATCATCACTGCTGTCAGTGGCCACCATTTCATCGTTCCATTCGGCACCGTTCATCAGTGCACTGGCAAATCCTTCACCCATTTCAAAGCCTTTTACCGCTCCAATACTGAGCATTGCTTTTGCAAGTTCTGCGTCCAGTTTGTCAAAGACAGGTTCTCCAAGGCCTGCAACCATATTCTGAACGGTACATTCAACCATACCGCCACAGCTGTCACCTTCCTTGGCCAGTTCTGCAATCTCTTTTTCCATATCGCGGGCTGCCTGCAGGTCGCAGCAGCGCATGGAATTCTGTTCGATAACGGAAAAATTACATTCATTGGCTGCAACCCCAGCTGCTTCCACCGTATAGGCAGTAACCTTCATTGGTTCGGTTTCGTATTCTTTTGCAAGAGCAACCAGTACCTGACGTGCTACATCACCGGCTGCAACGCGGGTTGCGGTCTCGCGCCCTGAGGCACGGCCACCACCACGGTAATCGCGGAAACCGTCGTATTTTTCCCAGTAGGTATAGTCAGCATGACCGGGACGGAAGTTATCTTTTAAGTTGTTGTAGTCAGACGAGTGCTGGCTGGTATTGCGGATAACAAGAGCAATAGGGGTACCGGTTGAGTATCCCTCAAACACACCGGACAGAATCTCTACCTGATCTGCTTCACTGCGTGAGGTTACGGCCGGGTTCCCGTCTTTTTTTCCGGGACGGCGGCGTTCCAAGGCAGCCTGAATTTCTGCCTGATTGATGGGTACACCGGCTGGACAGCCGTCAATGACACAGCCAAGACCAACGCCATGGCTTTCTCCAAAAGTAGTTACTTTGAAAATGGTTCCAAATGTGTTTCCGCTCATAGAAACACCATACCATAAAAGCCCCCTGATATGCAAAGCGTAGGTTAGTATTGGCGGGGTGACAGTGGGCCCCAGCGACGGCAAATAAAATGGGGGCCTCTCCCACATATCCGCTTGCGTGAGACTTCGTCCTCGCTCGCTACGTGGGTCCCTCCCCATTTTTTTGCCTGCGTCCCACTGTCACCCCGCCAATACTCTGTGTACTTAATGCATTTGCCGTCGCTGGGGCCCACTGGCACGCACTACAGAATACGCTTATCAATTGTCAAGGCGAGGGAAAATCGGTAGTATATCGCCATACGCAGGATTAAGGATAACTATATGTCATTAGAGAAAATGCGAAACATCGGTATCATGGCGCACATTGACGCCGGAAAAACTACAACTACCGAACGTATTCTTTTTTACACCGGAAAAATCCACCGCATCGGTGAAATTGATGACGGTGCTGCCACCATGGACTGGATGGCTCAGGAACAGGAACGCGGAAGTACCATTTGTTCAGCCGCTACCACAACCTGCTGGAAAGACCATCAGATCAACATTATCGATACTCCCGGACACGTTGACTTTACGGCAGAAGTAGAGCGCTCACTGCGTGTGCTTGATGGTGCTGTTGCCGTTCTCTGTGCAGTTGGCGGTGTTCAGCCCCAGACAGAAACCGTCTGGAAACAGGCTGATGAATATAAAGTTCCCCGCATCTGTTTCGTCAACAAAATGGACCGTATCGGAGCCGATTTCTTTGGCGCCATGGAAGACGTAAAAGCTAAGTTCGGCGCAAATCCTGTTGCCCTGCAGCTGCCTATCGGATCAGAAAGCAGTTTTGAAGGCGTTATCGACCTGATTACCATGAAGGAATACCGCTTTGATCCTGCTGATGAAGGCGAAACCATTACCGTAAGCGATATCGCTGATTCCCGCCGTGCTCAGGCTGATGAATGGCACGAAAAACTGGTTGATGAAATTGCCAGTGCCAATGACGAAATCATGGAACTGTATCTGGGGGGTGAAGAAGTTCCGGCTGACATGCTGAAAAAAGAAATCCGCCGCCGTACCATTGCCCGCGAAATCGTACCGTTCTTCTGCGGTTCTGCCCGCAAAAACTGTGCAATCCAGCCGGTCATTGATGCTGTTATTGACTACCTGCCATGTCCTACTGATGTTCCTGCTGCTGTCGGATTCCATACCAAAAAGGAACAGGATGTAGAAGTTCCCTGTAATCCTAATGGCGTTGCATCCGGTCTGGTATTTAAAATCCAGTGGGATAAGGATATGGGATCTCTGTGCTACGTACGCATGTACTCAGGAAAAATCAAGGCCGGCGAGCAGGTACTGAACGTTGGGAAGAAAAAACGGGAACGTGTTAACCGTATTCTCCGCATGCATGCCAACAAAACTGAACCCATGGACTGTGTAGAAGCCGGTGATATTGCCGTTCTTATCGGTCTGAAAGTTTCCCAGACCGGCGATACTCTTGGCTCAGAAGGTATGCCGATTCTTCTTGAAAACCTGACATTCCCGGAACCGGTAATTTCTGTTGCCATTGAACCGGATACTATTTCTGACCGGGATAAGTTAAAGGAAACCCTGGAAATTCTTTCCAAGGAAGATCCGACCTTTACCTCAAAAGACGATGCCGAAACCGGACAGTTGATTATTTCCGGTATGGGTGAGCTGCACCTGGATGTTCTGGTTACCCGTATGAAGGATGACTTTAAGGTTGCAGCCCGCGTCGGTGCTCCACAGGTTACCTATCGTGAATCAGTTACTGCCAGCTGTGATCATACGGAAAATTATGAACGTACCATCGGCGGCAAAGAAAACACTGCCGGTCTTACCCTGCATATTGAACCTAACAACGGCGCCGGTAATACCTATACCTGCAATGTAAAGAAGGCCAATATTCCCGGTGAAATCTTTGATGCCATCCAGAGTGGTATTACCAACTCATTCGGCAGTGGTATCCAGTACGGTTATCCCTGTACCGATATTGCCGTTACTGTTACTGACATCAACTATAACGAACTGACCAGTACTACCTTTGCCTTTGAAGCCTGTGCCGTGCAGGCCTTTGATGAAGGTTGCCGCAAAGCCTGTCCTGAACTTCTGGAACCGGTTATGAACGTTGATATTTTCTCTCCAAAGGAATTTGTCGGCGATGCCATGAGTCAGGTAACCCAGCGCGGTGGCCTTATCCAGAGTCTTGAAAGCAAGCCTACCGAAGAAGTAGTACATGCTCAGGCTCCTATGGCCAAAATGTTCGGTTTCTCTACCAACCTGCGTTCTGTAACCCAGGGCCGTGCCTCTTTCAGCATGTCCTTCAGCCACTTCCAGGTTAAACCGGGCGGACTGGGAAGCGCATACTGAAAACAGAATATTGATATGAAAAATCGAGAGGTGGATCGGGACAGCGCAAAAATTGTTGAAGCCCGGAACAATTCGCGGTGTAAGCTGTGGCTACACCGCGAACACGGCTGAGTCAAGGCTTTAAGCATAGCGTGCCTTGACCAGACCGTATAGTTTCCTTACCGGGCTTCACCAATAGCGACGATATCTAGCGGTTTTGCGCTGTTCCGGTCCGCCGGTAGATTTTTCATATAGTAAGCAGCTGTTTATACCGATAACCAAGGTATGAAAACAGCTGTTCTTTTTTATACCAGTCATGCAGACGACTGGTGTATAACCCGCATATCACACTGGGGCCATTCATTGCCGGATATTGCAGCCATTGCATTCTGTGGCCCCGAAGCCGCCAAAGCTTCAGCACTTGTCCCCGGAGCAATGCTGTCATCAGTATCAGTGACCGATACCCTCAGCCTGCTTGCAGCTCTTGAAGAAGTCAGCCATGCTCCTGTCGATAGCGACGGATCCGGCAGCAATACCATAGATCATGTCATCTTCGCTTTCGGCGACAGTCCCTTTTATGACCGTGAACTGACAGAAAAACTGTATGACCAGCATACCCGGTATGCTGCAGAATACAGTTTTGCAGACGGATATCCCCAGGGTATTGTTCCGGAAATTATCTGTACCGGAACCATCGGAATAGTGAAAGCCCTTGCATCTGGGGGTGCCAGTCCTGCCATTGCAGCAGCTGCATCAGCACCGGTAAGTCGTGAATGCCTTTTCAATCTGCTGAAAACCGATATCAATTCCTTTGAAATAGAAACTCTGCTTTCTCCCAAAGACTTCCGTAACTGGCGTCTTGATTTTTCAGTTGCAACCCAGGAAGGCAGAATTATCTGTGACCGGCTCCGGACCCTGGTAACAGATGATATGACCGCCATTGATCTGTGTAATGCTGCTGTTGCTGACAGTACCGTACTCCATCCAGTTCCAGCCTTTGTCAACTTTCAGATCAGCGGAACCTGCGGAAATCATACCTGTACCTATTGCCCCTATTCAAAGTTTGCATCAACTGACGGTGCCTTCATGAACCTTTCTCAGTTCAAAACGGTTCTTAAAAAAATGGCAGATTCGATTGAGCAGTGCACCATTGGGTTAGGGTTATGGGGTGAACCACTGGCACATCCGGAATTTCCTTCGTTCGTAGAATCGGTTTTAACAGAGACATCCTATACTGTTCTGGTAGAAACCTCACTTTCCTGTTTCAATCAGGAAGTAATTCAGCGTATTGCATCGCTTCCTTGTGCTGCGCAGCGGATTACCTGGATTTGCAGCCTTGATGCAGTTACTGAAGAAACCTGGCAGTGTATTCATCCGGAAAGTGATTTTACACTGGCAGAAGCAGAACGCCGCTCTGATTTCATACAGTCGTTGTTCCCCGGAAAAACCTATACCCAGTTTATCCGGCTTAATGAGAATGAACAGGAACTGGAATCCTTTTATCGAACTCATACTAACCGCCTGATTCAAAAATATGATGACTTCTGTCACACTTTGCCAGACCGGAAGCCTGCAGATCTTTCACCGGTACTCCGGTTCCCCTGCTGGCATCTCCGCCGTGACCTTTCAGTACTTTTGAATGGTGATGTACCATCCTGTCGTGAACACCTTTCTGATGACATACTGGGTAACATCTTTTCCGATTCTCTTTCTGAAATCTGGAAAAAAACGGAAGAACTGCTACAGCAGCATATGACGGATACTCTTTGCGAAAACTGCAGGAATTGCGATGAATACTATACCTTCAACTTTTAACGAACACCAGATTGAACATACCGTTCTTGGTGGAAAAATCCATTCTGGAACGGTACGGTTTAACCTTTCAGTTATTCTCCTCAGTAGAAGTGGAACTACTTTCCGGACCAACAATCTTGATTCGTTGACTGCTATGGGATTCAAGAAGATCGTGTCGGTTGAAACTTCCATTGACAACTATAATCTGGAAGACCTTTCCCGGCGTTATCCTGAAGTATGCTTTATGGTTCCTCATTGTCAGGTGAGCCCAGGTGAGATGATTAATCTTGCCATGACTGAAATTGATGAAGGATCTGTGCTGGTACTTTGGGATACCGTATCAATTTCCCCGCGGCTTTTCTCTGAACGGGTAATCGAAAAAGTAAGCGAAAAAAAACAGCTGGTAACAGTTCCCTGCATGGCTGACGAGCGTGGATTACTGATACCACTGAATTATGTTCCTTATATTCGGAAAAACACCCTTATGGTTTCACCGGAATCAGTAACACCAGATGGCATTCAAACGTTATATCCTTTTGACTATATGGGTGTGTATAATCGTCAGATTTTTGAACGTGTCGGTGGGTTTGACTGGACTATTACTTCTCCATACTGGCAGCTTCTTGATTTCGGTGTCAGATCATGGCTTAGAGGTGAACAGATTACCATAAGTCAGCAGTTGCGCTTAAAGTACGATGTTCCGGTAGAACCCGAAGATACTACGGTGAATTATATGCAGTTACGTTTTTTTCTGAAAAATCTGGCTCCGAAATATGTAGGGGAGCATGCATATATTCCTGGTAAACTGCTTTTTTCATATATTTTCAGATCAGGAAAGAGTATCAGTGAATCACTTGCTGATTTTAAGGAAGCAAGAAGATGGGTTCACCAGAATCGGTTTCTGTTTAAGAAAGATGCCGTGTCTTTGGTAAATGGCTGGGAGTCCATGCGTAATGATGAAAAATAATACCCGGAACGTCATTGTTGTGGTTCAAAGCAGGCTTGGTTCCACCAGATTGCCTCAAAAAGGTCTGTTGCCATTGGGATCAAAACCAGTTATTGCGCATGTACTTTCGGTCATGCGGCAGGTGCCTGCTGCCCAGTATTACCTTGCTACTGATGAATCATCTTTTACGCATCTGGCTCCAGTTGCAGAACAGTGTGGATTTGTTCCTTTTGCCGGTAGTGCAGAAGATGTATTAGACCGTTTCTGTTGTGTTGTTGAAAAATTCCAGAAGGATTACGGGTATCTTCCAGAGATAATCGTCCGGGCCACCGGAGATAATCCGTTTCTTTTTGGAACGGCTGCCTGTGCCAGTGTAGATTTATATTATACAGACTCTGAAATATCTGGCCAAAAAACATCGTACTTTACGTTTACCGGTCTGCCCCATGGTTCTGGTATTGAGATTCTTCATGTTGAAAGCCTTTTGAAAGCAAGAACCCTCACTTCCGACCCCTATGATCATGAACATGTAGGGCCTTCCCTGTATCGTCATCAGGACGTGTTTCACTGCATTTTCAAACCGGCTCCTGCCTGCTGGAATCACCCTGAACTGCGTACGACCATTGATACTCCCGGCGATTATCAGCGGGCAAAACGTCTGTACCAGTATCTGCAGGATAAAGAGGGGACTGACGGACCTTTTGAAGATCAGGCTGTCGTATCCGCTTTTGATGTTCCCTTTATTGCAAAACCTGTTCTTCTCATACCATCTGTTACAAAAGAGCATGGAACCGGCCATTTCCGCCGTTGTGCTCAGATTGCTGAAGAATTACAGGCTGATATGTATGTTGGTGCGGAGCCTTTATCTAAAGAGTTTATCAATGTGCTTGATGAATATACCCTTGCTCCCTGGCAGGTATTGCAATATCTTCCTGATGAAAAACAGCTCAAAAACGAACCGGGATATGTATATCATCTGGTCGTTCTTGATCAGTTTATTACCGATACAGAACTTGGAATGTATGCTTCCCGTCTTGGTCCTGTTGTTGCAATTGATGAGGGCGCCTCCTCAACCGCATTTGCACAGTACCTTCTCGATATTATTCCTGCCGTTGATGCATCCCGTACAGTTAATGCTGTCCGTCCAGACTGTATTCCACTTCCAGTAAACCGGAAAACGGTTCGTCCGGAATCCATTCATACAGCGCTGATTTCAATCGGTGGGCAGGATCCGGCAGGCCTTACGACTGCTTTTGCCGATGAAGCAAGAAAAGCTGGCCTTGAAGTAACGGTCATCACTAAAGACAATCCGGTTTCCAATCTCAAAGAACAGCTGGCATCATATGATCTGGTCATTACTCATTATGGGTTTACAGCGTTTGAATCGCTTGCCGCCGGGTGTGCAGTAATACTTGTCGGTACCACACCATTGCACGTGTCCCTTGCAGAAAAATATGGATTTTCCTGCCTGACTGATGCTGAAAAACTGCATCAGCTGCTCCGTACTCCTGAAAAACTGTTTAATCCGGAGTTTACTGCTTCTTATCTGTCTGAAAGTGCCTCGCTTTCAGATACCATCAGAAACCTTTCATTTGGAGTTCACCGTTCTTGTCCTGTTTGCGGTAAGAATCATGACTTCAGTACAGATCCTGTACAATTCCGGGGTATTGACCGGACTTTCAGAAAATGCAGCGAATGTGGTATACAGTATCTTTCGTGGAGCCAGAATAAAGAGTCTGATTACGGAGCCGACTATTTCTTTGATGATTACAAAAAACAGTACGGTAAAACATACCTCGAAGATTTTGATGCAATTAAGGCTCAAGGTCTTGAGCGTTCACGTATCATCATGGATTGTATCTCTGCAGACGGACGAAGAACTGCTGAACCTCCCCGTATTCTTGATATCGGCTGTGCATACGGACCATTTCTGGCAGCAGCCGCAGAAACCGGATTTCTACCCGAGGGCATAGATATTAATGCTGAAGCCATTGCATATGTAAAAAACACCCTTGGATTTCCTGCCAGAGTACAGGCGTTCCCTGGTACCGCTCCAGAGGATGTCATTACAGGTCCCTTTGATGCAGTTACCATGTGGTATGTTATTGAACACCTTGCAGATTTGAAGACGGCACTGACGGTGTGCAATGAACTTCTTTCTGTTGGTGGAGTATTTGCATTTTCTACACCTGATTTTGATGGTGTAACAGGAACGTATTTCCCTGAAAAGTTTTACCGGCAAAGTCCTATCGATCACCTTACCCTGTGGAATCATGCGGATTGTGCTACAGTACTGGAGAGATTTGGATTTTCGGTTGTAAAAGTGGTATCAACGGGGCATCATCCGGAACGATTTCCCGGGGCTGAAAAATGCAGGGCCGGAAGTTTAAAATTCCGGTATCTTATGCGGAAAAGTCAAAAAAAGTTTCTCGGAGATACCTGCCAGATATATTGTGTAAAAACAAGAGGAATTGAAAAATGAAAGCAGCACTTATTTTGGGCGCCGGGCTGATGCAGATCCCCGCCATTAAAGCCGCAAAAAAAGCTGGATTTTACGCTGTTGTTGCAGATGGGAATCCCCATGCAGTAGGCATAGCAGAAGCTGATCGTTTTGAATCAGTAGATTTAAAGGATAAGGAAGGATTGCTGAGTCTGGCTGAACAGGTTCAGAAGAAAATGGGTTTACAAGCTGTTTTTACTGCCGGGACCGATTTTTCTGCCAGTGTAGCCTATGTGTCAGAACGGTTAGGATTACCTGGCCATTCCTTTGAATCAGCTTCCAATGCCAGTGACAAGATCCGCATGCGTACCTGCTTTAAAAAAGCCGGTGTAGCCTCTCCTGATTTTTATGAAATTACTGGTGAAACAGCAAAACTGGATTCTGTCAGTATTCTTGCTCAGTCTGGATTTACTGAATTTCCACTGGTTATTAAACCTTGTGACAATATGGGAGCCCGTGGTTGCAGAATCATAAATTCTCTTGAAGATCTGGCTCCTGCAGTGCAGGACGCAGTTCGTTTTTCCCGGACAGGCAGAGCAATTCTGGAAGAATATATGGATGGCATGGAGTTTTCCATTGATGCTCTGGTATTTGAAGGTCAGCTTATTGTGACCGGATTCGCCAACAGACATATCTTTTATCCACCATTTTTCATTGAAATGGGACATACATTACCGGTTACCGGCATTTCATCAGAGAATAGAAAGGCTTTGTTAAAGACCTTTTTTGATGGTGTTAAAGCTTTAGGTCTTACCCATGGTGTTGCAAAAGCAGATATCAAACTGACTTCAAAAGGCCCGATGATTGGAGAGATTGCAGGCCGTCTGTCAGGTGGGTATATGTCAGGTTGGACATATCCCTATGCCAGTGACATTAATCTGACTGAACTTGCCTTCAGTCTTGCCTGTGGCACTCCTGACCGTTCAATCCTCGAATCAAAAATTCCGGCAGGTGTTCCGGATATCTATGAGTTACCTGCAGTCCGCACCAGTGCAGAACGTGCCTGGGTTTCAATCCCTGGAGTTGTAGACTCTGCTCTACGCTATGAAAAAGCTGAAACCATACCAGGCGTCGTTGATGTGCTTCCAAGATCAAATCCTGGCGATTCCGTTACTTTCCCAGTTAACAATGTTGAAAAATGTGGAAACATCATTGCAGTAGGAAAGAGTAGGGATGAAGCTGTAGATTCAGCTGAGCGGGCTGTATCGGAAATTGTCCTCCGTCTGAAGACAGGAAATACTGATACGGATATGTATCTGGCTCAACCTCTCGATACCATATTTCCTCCATCAGCCTATCAGCTTCCGTCTTCCGTTCTTGCAGAAATAGAAGCTCTCAGTGATTCCCAATTCATTTCTTCCTATGAGTCACCGGAAGTTACCGCACCTGCGGGTATCCGACCGTTCCTCAGCTCTCTTACTGACTGGAACCATCGAACCATAAAGAAAACACTGACGCTGTACAGTGAACTGGAAAACAAAAATACACAGCTTTCGGTGAAAGCATTCTGGAAACTACTGATACGTGGTGGACTTCAGGGAATTTTGTATGCCGCCGATTCAATTAACGGTGGAGTTTAATACATGAAATTACAGGTAAAAAAATCATTTTGTTTTGTAGTCAGCGTCTTCCTCTGTATGGCTATAACTGCGGAAGATATTGTGCTTTCCAAATTTGCACAGGAAAATGATGCAGTGCTTTATTGGGATACCATGACGAATTCAGGACTGATTCAAAAAAACGGTCATTCAGCAGGTTTTCAACTGAATGACCAGCTGATGATTATTGATTACTCACAGCTGACAATCTGTGAAGCGCCCTATAAAAAAGATGGAGTAGTGTACGTTTCTGCTTCATTTACTGAACGTCTTGCTGAATTATGGGATTCTCCTGCAACACAGGGCAGTTTTTTCAGGGTTGGAGCTATTCTTATTGATGCTGGTCATGGTGGAAAAGATCCGGGAGCAGTCAAGGAACAGACTATCAAAGGGAAAAAAGTAAAGGTTCAGGAAAAAGATATTACCCTTTCTGCTGCAAAAGAATTGTACGCAAAATTGCGGCAACGGTATCCTGATAAGAATATTCTGCTGACCAGAAGTGATGACCGGTATCTTTCTCTGGAGGAACGGGTAGAGATAGCTAATTCCGTTAAATTAAAAGAAAATGAAGCAATTCTGTTTGTTTCGGTTCATGTAAATTCAAATTTCAAGCCAGATGCCAACGGTTATGAAGTCTGGTATTTGAGTCCGGGATACCGGCGTACAGTTCTCAGTGAAGAACAGAAGAAAGATGCAGAATTATTTCCCATTCTTAATTCCATGATGGAAGAAGAGTACACCACAGAAAGCATTCTGATTGCCAAGTATATTCTGGAAGGGATGAAAAATGCCCTGGGGCCCAATTTTACCAGTCGGGGAATCCGTCAGGAAGAATGGTTTGTTGTAAGAAATGCAAATATGCCCAGCGTTCTTATTGAGCTGGGTTTCCTGACAAACCAGCGGGAAGCGGAAGCTATGGTAACTCCTGAATACTTGAATAAGTATGTAACCGGTATATATAATGGGCTCACCTCATTTGTTACCCATTTTGAGGAATCAAGAGGGTTTACAGGTTTATAATGACAGTAAGAAAATTATCCCTTTTACAGATTGTTTCGTTATTGCTTTTTTTTGCAGTACTCATTTTTTCAGTTGTTTTGTTCATTGTACATAATCCTGGAGTCCGCAGGGTTTTTATTTTTGAATCATTTGATGATGACCGCCTGTATCTTGAATCCAGGGATATCCCCTCATTCCGCAGGGAACATGGGGTTTCACCGTATAAGCAGTATATCGAAGAATTGATATCCGGAACGGTAACAGACCGGTACCGTCCACTGTTCAATTCATCCACAAGACTTGAATCATGCATATTTCATGATGGTCGCCTTTATGTGAACTTATCAGAGGAAGCACTTCTGGCGACAGGTTCATCAAGTTCAACAGAAGTTGCCTGTGAACTGCTGAAAAAGAATATTCATACAAATTTCAGTTCTGTAAGAAAAGTTTACGTTTTTATTAATGGACTGCCCGTTTATAAAGGTTTTGTTTCGGAATTATCAGATTGACAAATGGTGATTGCTTAGTATAATTAAGTAATAACAAGGCTACATCAACAAATAATATAAAGGAGCTTTGAATGAAGAAGACTTTCTTGGTAGTTTTACTTGCTGTATTCCTGGTTGGAACATTTGCAGTTGCAGATGAAGCAGCAATTATCGACTTTACTCTGCTTTCTGCAGACATTTCTGTAGAAACTACTGACAGAAACGGCAACCCCGTTAATGATCAGAACAGAAGAACTGTAGTGGATTACAGCCGTTCTGCTGGTTCTACCTACACCCAGGATCAGAAGAACCTGATGA
>JAZLJW010000034.1:0-5898 GCA_045597345.1 Treponemataceae bacterium | reverse complement strand
AGTCGGCGGATGTAAAGTAAAGGAAAACGATTTTAAAAATTACAGTCCGGAAACAAAAAATATGCTTCCTGTAGTTTATCAGAGCGGATTTTTGACAATTAAAGATTATGATGATGACTCGGATCTTTATACACTTGATTTTCCGAACAAAGAAATTGAAGACGGATTTCTGGAAGTGCTTGTAAGAAAATTCGTGCAGTTTCCGGAAGACAGCCTTGGTCTTGCAGTCAGCAACATGGTTTATTGCCTCCGTTCCCACGACATTGATTCAGTAATGAAAATGGTAAAAGCCGCAATTGCAGATCTGCCGACAATTCTGAAGAAAGATGCCTGCGAAAACTATTATGAATCCGTTACACATTTAATGTTCAGAGTAACTGGTCTTGATGTAACATCAGAACTTCAGACATTCCTGGGACGAAGCGACATAATTGTCAGAACGGAAGATGCTGTTTTTATTTTTGAACTGAAAATGGACAACGGCCGGCCACTTGAAGAAGTAATGGAAGAAGCCCTTTTCCAGATTGATGACAAGGGATATTCTGACCGTTATGCCGTAAGCGGAAAACAGATGTTTAAAATCGGCGTTGTTTTTTCCAGCAGCGGAAAAGGTTTGCTTGAGTGGCGGGTTACATAGTAACTGCAGCATCAAAAGACATTTCGGCGCGAATCAAATTGCATCTACCACATCTTTAAGACTGTAATCTTCCTTAACCTTCACTCACCTTTTCCGATGCCAATGTAATATAACCGGCACGTTTTCAAAAGTGCAAAAAATTGTGTCCGCTTCGCAAAATAATGTCGAACTTGTCAGCAGGGAATTTGATTCTCTATTCAATCAGTTGAACCGCATCAATTCTGAAAGTGCTGATCTGTCATTTGCCTTTACCTTTATCATTGCGGTGGTAACGTTGATCATTATATTCATCTGGGTATTCTGGGCCTTGACCCAACGAGGCAAAAAACAGGTATTGCAAGCAATGGCAGAAACGGAAAAGGAACGAACCCGTCTTGCCCGGGGAACTGCATGACTCCATTATTCAGGATTTACGCGCGTTGGAATTCATGTGCGAAAGAAATGAGGAACAGAAACCGATTGCCAAGGAGCTGGCAAAAGTACAGGATTCGATTCGGGCGATTTGTGCCGATTTGAACCCGCCAGGCCTTGATTTTGATGATTTTGACAGCGTGATTCTTGATTTATGCTGCGAGTTTGAAAGCAAAACCGGGATTCCTTGTGAATGCATTCTGCAGGAACCACAGGTCTTTTCTTTTCTTGATATTTCACGACGGCTTAACCTGTACCGCATCATTCAGTAAGTTCTGAATAATTCCCGACTGCACTCAGAATGTACAAAATGCAGTCTGTTTGCACGTAAAACTTCAGAAGAAGGTTTCATACTGTACATTAATGACGGTACCCAGATCCGACTGGAGATATAATATGGGCAAACAGGAAATTTCTCTTACTAAACAAATTGGTGCAGGGCTGGCATGCGCCCTTTTGGAATTTCTGACGGTGGTGGCAAACGCCAGTGTTTTAAAACTACCTCTCTACATGGACTGCATCTGGACCTGTGCCGCAAGCTTTTTCGCACCCTTAAGCGGTATCCTTTGTGCCGTCTGTTATCATTTTCCGGTAAAGATTTTTTCGCAGCATGACTGGCCATCGCTGTTCTTTATCATCTGCTCACTGACGGTTGTTCTGCGTATCCGTTTTTTTCTGGAGCACAAAAAAAATCTGCCTTTTGTACTTTCGTTCATCATGTTGATTTTTGCCATGGCGTTCATAATCAGTATTGAGGGTGGAATCATCTACACTATCAATTACGAATATTTTGATTATATCGAAGACAGCCCGGACAATAGCTTTATCTATTCGTTTTTTATCCGGGGGATTCCTTTCCTGATCAGCGGTGTCCTTGGGCGTATTCCGATAAATCTGCTTGATAAAGCTATTGCCTGCACCTGCGGCTGGGGGCTCTATACATTGCTCAAAAAAATCTTCAAGTAACCACCAGGCAACGCAGCAGACGCGGAAAAGCAATTAATTTGATCTCACTGCAGGCTAGATGGTTCGTGCTGCCAAGGCGACGAGCCATTCTGGAGCGCAGGCGTACTGCCGTACGTTGGAGCGACAGAATTGCCCGGCAACGCCGGCAGCGCGGGCCAGGCAGCCTGCAGCTAGCGGATAAGCATGGCATCCCCATAACTAAAGAACCGATATTTTTCCTCTACGGCTGCCATGTAGGCGTTCATGATGTTCTTCTGCCCCGCAAAGGCGCTGACCAGCATCATGAGAGTTGATTCCGGCGTGTGGAAGTTGGTAAAAAGCCGTTCTACACATTTAAACTGGTAGCCGGGATAGATGAAAATGCGGGTACTGCCGGCACCGGCTTTCAGATAGCCGCCTTCTTCCACAGTGCCGCCTACCCAGGCAGATTCCAGGGTACGGACGCTGGTAGTTCCTACCGCCATGACAGTCTTGCCGCTTTTTTTGGCTTCCATGACCTTGCGGGCCGTTTCTTCGCTGACGGTATAAAACTCTTCATGCATTTTATGGTCAGTAACGTTTTCTGCACGGACCGGCAGGAACGTTCCAAGACCTACATGAAGGGTGACATAGGCAATTTCAACGCCTTTATCAGCAAGTTTCTTCATCATGTTTTCAGTAAAGTGGAGGCCTGCTGTTGGACAGGCAGCAGAGCCGGTTTCTTTGGCATACACGTTCTGGTACCGTTCTGAGTCTTCGTCTGTATCACCACGCTTAATGTAGGGTGGCAGCGGAATATGACCGTTTACTTCAAACCAGTCTTCGGTAATGACGCGGTCAAAGTGCACCGTACGGAACTCGGTTCCCATATCGGCCGGGTTATCCACAATGGTACCCAGGGTGCCGTCGGTAAAGGAGTACACTTTTCCCGGTTTCTGCCGTTTGGCATTCTTTACCATGGCTTTCCAGACCGTTCCATCTGCTGCTCCGGGAGCCCCGCACTGGTCACCCACCAGCTGCTGCAGAAAGAGGAATTCGGCTTCACGGCCCGTATCAGTGGTATGGCCGTAACAGCGGCTCCGGCGTACGCGGCTGTTGTTGAAAATCATCAGAGTATTGGCCGGAATCAGGTCTGCAAGGTCTTCCATCCTGCAATGGGTAACGGTGGCATCTCCGTCTGTGCCGTTGACGGTAAAACTGTTCCGGTCAAGCACCATCAGTTTATCCTGGCCGCGGATGCCACTGGGGTGCTGGGCAATAAGCTCTGCCGGAAGGTCAAAATAAAAGTCTTTGGTCTGCATCATTTTTCTTGTACTCCAATCCCAAGTGCTGGTACGCTTTTTCCGTTACCATGCGTCCCCGGGGGGTACGCTGAATTAAACCGCACTGGATCAAATAAGGTTCGTAGTAATCTTCCAAAGTATCAATGGATTCCCCGATGGAAATAGCCAGGGTTTCAGCCCCAACCGGGCCGCCTCCATAGTTCTGGATGATAGAAAGTAATATTTCCCGGTCATATTTTTCAAGTCCCAGGCTGTCAATTTCCAGTTTTTCAAGGCCAATCTGTACAATCCGTAACGTTATCCGTTCACTGCCGGCTACCTGAGCAAAATCCCGCATGCGGCGGAGAATACGGTTGGCAACACGGGGCGTTCCCCGGCTGCAGCTGGCCATAAGCAGGGCTGCATCATCGTCTACAGCCACATCAAGAATGCCGGCAGACCGTTTGATGATGTCTGCCAGTTCTTCTCTGGTGTAGAAACTGAAACGCTGCACAATACCAAAACGGCTGATTAACGGGCTTGATACCATACCGGCCTTGGTAGTGGCCCCTACCAGTGTAAACTTGGGAATAGGAATACGGACTGTGCGGGCGGCTGCCCCCTGGCCGATGATCCAGTCCAGTTCATAGTCTTCCATGGCAATATAGAGCATTTCCTCAATGGCCGGCTTTAAGCGGTGAATTTCGTCAATAAAGAATACGGTACGTTCCGTAATGGTACTGAGGATACCGGCCAGGTCTTTTGGTTTATCAAGAGCCGGAGCACTGGTAACCTTAAAATCAACCCCCAGTTCCCGTGCAGTAATCTGAGCCAGTGTGGTTTTTCCTAACCCCGGCGGCCCGATAAGGAACAGGTGGTCCATGCTTTCGCCGCGGTTACGGGCAGCTTCTATGAAAACGGCCAGATTGTCCTTTACTTTTGTCTGCCCCTGAAAATCAGAGAGCATCTGGGGACGGAGCGTACTGTCGTTATCACCTGTGTATACTTCATCGGCACGCACAATCGACATATCGCCAGCCATGCCGTATCCGCTTTCATCTTTCATCCAATCATCCCCATCATACACTCATTTCCACAATACACAGACGGAACAGTTCGCCCTCAATCTGGCTTTCGGTTTTACCGGTTTCCATCAGCTTGGCCGCTACCCGCTCCACTACTTCTTCACACCGGCGCCGGTCGTATCCCATTTCAACCAGAGCGATAATGACATCGTTCCACTTGGACACCTTTTCGGCTTTCTTACCGCCACGGCCGGCATCATCAATAAGGGTCAGCTTACCCTTTAATGTCAGCATCATCTTCTGAGCTGCCTTCTTTGAAACTCCGGGCAGGGCTTCAAGCATGCTGATTTCTCCCGAATCAAGGGCACTGGCAAAGGCTTCTACACTGCTTCCGGAAAGAATTTTCATGGCGCCTTTGGGCCCGATACCATCTACTTTCAGAAGATCAAGAAACAGGTTCCGCTCATCTTCCGTAGCAAAACCGTACAGATTCATCTGATCTTCTTTATGAATAAGATACGTAAAAATACGGCATTCCGTACCGATAACCGGCAGGGCATCAAGGCTTACGTCTGATACTGCAAGGTTCCATTCTATTCCGTGAACATCAAGGCATACCTTCTGAGGCAGTTTCTCCGTCAGGATGCCGGTCAAGCTGTTAAACATGTTACCAGTATAACAAATATTGGTCGGTTATGTCAGTTAATGGGTCTTGTTCTGGGTCTTGCATCGTGATAGCTTACTGGTATGAAAGCAACACTTGACTGGAATATTTACCTTGAAACCGCCCGCGCTGTAGCCCGGGAAGGATCTGTTCTTTTAAAGAATGACAACAATGCACTCCCTTTGAAAAACGGTGAAAAAGTTGCCGTTTTTGGCCGTATTCAGGATACCTACTACAAAAGTGGTACCGGTTCCGGCGGTATGGTTAACGTTGAAAAAGTATATGGTGTTAAGGATGCTCTTCGCGAGTTGAACACCGTAATTATCGATACAGACCTGGAAGCCGTTTACGCTGACTGGGAAAAAGCAAATCCTTTTGAAGTTGGTATGGGATGGGGTCAGGAACCATGGGCCCAGAAAGAAATGCCTCTGGATGATGCCGTCGTTGCCTCGGCTGCTTCACGCAACGACAGTGCACTGGTAATCATTGGCCGTACTGCCGGCGAAGATAAAGATAACGCTGCTACAGAAGGCAGTTATCTGCTGACAGAAGCCGAATTGGCCATGCTTACTGCCGTTCGCAAGAACTTTAAGAAAATGACCGTTCTTCTGAACGTAGGTAACATCATTGACATGCAGTGGGTTACCACCGTTAATCCTGATGCTGTTATGTACATCTGGCAGGGCGGTATGGTAGGTACCTTGGGTACTGCAGACGTTCTGTGCGGAAAAGCTTCACCAAGCGGAAAGCTTTCTGACACTATTGCCAGAACCATCAACGATTATCCCAGCACCAAAAACTTCGGTAACCCGCTGGAAGCCCGATACGAAGAAGACATCTACGTCGGCTACCGCTACTTTGAAACCGGTGCAAAAGATGCCGTTCAGTATCCTTTTGGATTTGGTCTTTCGTATACCACCTTTGAACAGAAAGTTAACTCCTGTACCCTGAACG
>JAZLJW010000033.1:0-2051 GCA_045597345.1 Treponemataceae bacterium | reverse complement strand
CTAATTTCACTGACTGTATGCTTCCCTTTTCGGTATGCCCGGGCAGCAGGAATATCCCTTTCAGGTGACCGGTAACAGCCACGAAATTGTCCATCAGCGCATCAACGTCCGGAAAAACGTTTGTATTGATTCTCTGTAATGTATATGAATGTATATGACCGGCCTTTGACCTGGTCTGTATACGGTATGTCCGATTGATATAGCCTTTTTTCAGCTGTAATACGTGAAATACTTCCCCGTGGATCTGAAACTGTCTGACCACCCGGAGAATGTCATTGATGGGATCTGTCGTATCCTGTGTTGTTTTGGTTTTGAAGGCTTCTTTTACGGGAACTGTGGCTGCAATATCTTCAGAATCGATATCCACAAGAGCAAAGCACCTCAGAATAATGTGGCATATCTCACGCAGGGTGCTGTATTTATACGCTTTTGCAAAATTATAGATATAATAATAAACGATTCTTATGGTGGTACATAAGGAATGATTCAGGGCTGCAAGAGTAATTGCGCGAAGAACCGTAGCCCTGTATCCTCGCGGAAGAAACCGGTTGATCAGCAGGTACACAACCGCCGCCATGGCATCGGAAAAAAGCAGCCTCACAAGGGCGCGCATATTTCCGTATCTCAATACCTGCCTGTAAAGATTTAAAAAAAGACGGGCGGCCAGCAGCGGACACCATGAAATGACGAACTGAACCAAAACAAAGCCGGCGGTCTGTCGGGTTTCATTTGAACCGCTCGGGCGCATGATAAAAAGAAGGAAGAACACAAAGGCATAAATGATAAAATCATATAGGATGCCCAGAGGCCTTATGGTTTCCCGTTCTATTAACTTTTCAGCTTTTTTATTACTCATAACGCAGGCAGGCCCTTTCGGGGCTGCTGTTTTCTGTTTCTAACAAAAGTCTCGCGAAAAAATTTCAATGCACTATTCTTACTTGGTCTGTACTACTCCGTTTACAGTCCATGCACCGCTGGCATCTACTGTGTATCCGTCAGGTGTTGTACCGTTTAAGTAGCAGGCACCAAATGAACCGTCATGGTTGGGGTTCAGGTAATAGCATCTGGTAATTCCATCAGCACCCTTGATCCATACCCAGCCGGTAAGCATTTTTCCGTTTGCATCAAAGAAGAACCACTGTGACTTTGTTCCGCCTGCTGCATAGGGGTTCTGGATAAGTCCCCACTGTCCCTTGTAGTTCTCGAAATACCAGTCATTTTCTGCTGCTGTCCAGTTTCCTGAAACTCCGGTTGAAGCAACAGTTGTGGTAGCTGTTCCGCGGCTTGTTCTGGTGGTTACTACTGATCCGCCGCCATAATAAGGCTTATAGCTTCCAGCACCGAATGTAACGCTTCCGATTCCTACAACCATAATGATTGCAAGAATAACTGCAACTAACTTTCTCATTGGATATTTTCCTCCTTTCGTAATATTTATATTTACAACTTTGATCGAAGATCAAAGTTGTAATTAAAACGGTA
Organism: Treponemataceae bacterium; assembly: GCA_045597345.1. Lineage (GTDB taxonomy): Bacteria > Spirochaetota > Spirochaetia > Treponematales > Treponemataceae > Treponema_I. The sequence goes on along the minus strand of JAZLJW010000033.1, from coordinate 569 downwards.
ATCAAAGTTGTAATTAAAATGTTATTGAACCTCACGGTAAAACAGACTTAGGATCAGTTCATATGTTTCCGTATAATCCGGATAGAACTCATCATATTCATTTGTTATGACTGTTCCTGTTATCTGTGTTATGGAGTCCTCACCGAATGTTTCATCTTTCATAGCATCCACGGAAAGCTTCAGTATTTCTGCCTTGTTCATGTCTGTGACCATGTAATCGGTACAAGTATCATAAATCTCCGTTACAATATTCGGATCAGTCCTGTTCTTTTTCTTTAAAGAACTGTAAAAACCTGCAATATACTGTCTGTGCTGGTCCATCCTGTACACCGGCGTGGCATCTTCTTCAATGTCACGGTAACGGATGAACTGTTCTGCTTCCTTTCCTTTTAAAGTGATCTTCTTACCCTTCGTCCATTCAGGATACCGTTTTGAGAGCTCATCACTCGGGACTGTTACTGTAACACCGTCAACCAGATCATTCACTGCCGGGATAAGTGCCATATCCGCTGCCGCGTAATGGTCTATTGCCAGTCCCCCCAGAAAATCCGACACCGCCTGTACTTCAT
>JAZLJW010000032.1:0-10870 GCA_045597345.1 Treponemataceae bacterium | reverse complement strand
AGGCGATATGGGAGCCGATGCCACCGACCGCTGGATTGATATTCCGGAAGGGTTTAACGGCGGTGACCCGGTATACCTGTTGCAGACCAAAGCCATGTCCATACGGTATCAGCGCGTACTGCCTTCCGACTTAAGTCCTTACCGCAAGCAGCCGGGACCTCAGCGTCTGCCGCTTATGGAACTGGCTCCCGTGCCTAAAAAAGGTTTTGAACACTTCCCGGAAGGGGTGTACGTACAGGTTTCTACCATCAAGGATGTGTTCCAGATTGTGGGTGACCCAATGGTTATCCGTGTCATCATCGAACTGAACTCTTCCACCGCTGCCGAACTGCTTGATCCTGCAACCAAGCTGCCTTTCGGTAAACGTCAGATCATCATCTCCCTTGATCCGTTCCTGCCACAGGAAAAGGAACCGGTTCTTGAAGAGCAGCTGACGAAACTGGTGGAACTGGGCTTCAGTACCTTTATCGTAAACAACCTGAGCCATATCCAGCTTTTAAGGAACAAACAGACGCCCAAAGGCCAGAAAGTTGCCATGATCGGTGGCCCCTACCTGTACACCTTTAACCGCTGGGCTGTCAGTTTTCTTGAAAACCAGAACATTGAAACGTTTATTACTCCTATTGAGAATAACCGTGACAATCTGGAAGCTACCTTTGACGGTGTGCAGCGCAAAAAGGCCATGATTACCCTGTTTGCCTATCCGGCACTGTTCCGCATGCGGTTCCAGCTGCCCAAAAGCTATGAATTCCTGTACTTCCGCGATAAAGAAGGCGTTGAATTCAAAGCTCTTTCTACAGAAGACGGTTCCTTTGTCCTGCCGGAAAAACCGTTCTCCATCATAGATAATTACCAGCGCATGCAGCGTCAGGGTTTTACCCACTTTCTGCTGGACTTCAGTAAGACAGCTGTTGACCGTGGTGATTTCCGCTACATCATGCGGGCTCTGAACAAGGGTGAAGTTCTTTCTGATACAGACCGCTTTAACTGGAAAGACGGTTTCTATAACCCGGAAAAACTGGAGAATTACAAGGCCAGTGCAGAACGTGCTGCTGAAGAGCGGAGATCTGCAAAATCGTTCAAAACTGCCAAAGCGGGACGCCCAGACTGGAATGCAAAAAGCGGACGCCCGAACCGTACTGACACTCGCACTGGCAGGGGTACCGGAAGCAGTCGTCCTGCTGGTCGTCCTGATACCCATGCACGCGCACATAAAAAAGGCCGGTAGTACTGATTAAAATGGAATATCGACCTGTTCATTAGGCATATTCTGCAGTGCTTCCATTTTCTGCATTTCTGATGCAGACATATCGGCAAGTTCCTTTTCTGTGGGGGCTGGCGCTTTTGATGAAGCGTCAGCCTCTGTCTTTTTACGCTCCGGTTTGAATTCTACATGTTCTGCCAGAACACTTACATTGGTATGGAGTTTTCCGTCAGAATCCTTCCACCGACCCTGTCGCAGACGGCCCACCACGCGGATACTGCGGCCCTGGGTACATTTTTTTGCGCATGCGGTTGCCAGGTTTCCAAATGACTGTACATCAAAGAATGATACTTCATTTTCAAATGATCCATTTTCCGCTTTATAGGACCTGTTGCTGGCAATGGAGAATTTACAGTAGGCAGAGCCTTTTTTTGTTGATGAAAGATCTGGCTGGTGAACAACGTTACCTTCAAGCAGAATTGAGTTCAGTGGGTTCATACATACTCCTTTCAGCTGATTTCACACCACTGGGAATCAGCTGTTATTACGTTTTTTTTGCCGGCGGTTCGTAGTTTTCCCGCCGAACACTGTATGTATGCACCCTGAATTTAAAAAAAAGTGTGAGAAATAAAAAAAAAGAGTGAAAAAACGGTAGGTTTCTTCACTCTTTTCATGAAAATGGTCAATTACAGGTTTTTTACCAGTTTTATCATGTACAGTTCAATGTACATAATTAACTCGTCCTGATCTTTAATCTTTGATAAGGCTGGCGTTTTTGCCAGGGTTTCTGCCAGGTTCTGAATCCGGTCAAGGGTAAAGCTGGAACCCTGCATGGTTCTGATTATCTTCCGCAGGTAATCGCGAATCAGACTGTTAACGTCTTCTGTAAGATTCTGCTTGGTCTCTTTTCCCAGCATCCGGTTCCACTGGTTGATATATGCTGACATTTCCCGATCCAGTGTGGAACCGGAAGGAACCAGTTGTGATTCCAGATTTTTTGCAGCTGCAACAAGATCCTTCTTGCGGTCTCCCGTAGACGAGGATTTCGTTGCTGCAGGAATGTCGTTGTCCACGGCTGTCTGATAGGTTGATTTCCGTTTCTGCTCTGTTGCCTTTTCTTCCTGAATCTTCCGGTCTTTACGTGACGGTCTGAGGAAAAGAGCTGCAATCCATGAAATAACCGGTACGGTGTAGTACCAGGGTAACAGGATTTTTGCATCGGTAGCGATTTCCTGTCGGTTTAACAGCAGCATTTCGCTGTATGGAATCAGCTTTCCATTGGCGAAAAAGTTGATTCTGTTCTGGTCCTTGTTGTCGTCAGAAAGGCCTGCTTCATAGTGAACCAGTGATAAAAAGTTTGAATTGAGCAGGGCATGCAGAATGGGGCTTACCAGTTTAACCTGATGTTCCAGACTTTTTTCAAAAGCTTTCTGGTCACTCATTTCTGGTAGTGTCATGAACTGCTTGTATACCGAATACCATTGTTTTGTCAGATTTGCACGGACTGTCTCCCGGGCATCTGAACACAATCTGATACAAAGGGGAAGTACCTTTGACTTTGTTATGTAGTAGTGCTGCTCATTTGCGCCGGAAGTTTTGAATACCAGCAGGTCCGGCAGCTCATGGGTTTCAATACTGGTTGTCTTTTCATGCAGGTATTCCGTCAGGTCTTTTTCTGAATACTGACCAAGCAGAGGAATACCGTGAGTATCGGTGAACTTTCGGATGGTTTCCCGGCTGAAATAGTATGGAGGTTTACCCAGCAGGACTTCAAGGTTTTTCAGTGCTGTTGTCCGCTGGAAATTCTGCTGCGACTTATTCTTAAAGTATGCAATGACCAGTTCCGTAATGAACACTGACTGAAGAACAGCAATATCTTCTGCAGTGTAATCCTTTACCTTTTCATAATCCTGACGGATGAAGTAACACAGCTGGTTCCAGAAGAAAAAGGCATCACCGGAATTTTTCAGTGACTCAAGCGATTCCTGAGGTTTATTGATGAATTGGGTGAAGAAATTCTTTACGGAAATATCTTTACCGGGGTTTGAAATCTTCAGTTTTTTCAGGAAATAGTCATGGTACTCTTCCTGTCGCAGCATCTGTCTGATTTTACCCATACTGGCGTCAAGAAGCACGTTGGGATTTGCTGCTGAAGGAAAGATAACTACCGGTAAATCGTTGGGTAGAATAAGTCCATACAATGCCGGTGTGTCACTTTTATTGGTCTGTTCAAACAACGGAGTAATCAGATCACTGGCATTTGCTTTTGTGACAATATCGTGGGGGACATTCTTGGGAATATCTCCCAGTAATGGGAACGGTATAGACGGATTATTGGCAATTTCATCGTACCGAAGGGTAAATTTATCAACGTAAAAGGATATGACAACAATCAGGATATTGCTGTCGTGGTTGAAAATATAAATCTTTTTCTGACTTTCAAGTTGTCCCAGTTCTTTCTGAAGCTGATCCTGAGCCTGTGTGAGATATACGTTTAATTCTGGTGTTTCTTCAACATGTTTTTGAGCATAACGGCGAACGTAATCTGCAAAATCTAGGTAATGAACAAGCCCATTGTTCTGATGACTGGCAAAAGACCGCAGGACTGAATAGATGTTAATGCTGGAATTTGTCACAATACTGCAATTATAACGGCATTACCCTGTTTTCTCAAGATTGACGCGGACAAGCACAGTCTGTACACTTTCGGTATGTTTGCAAAAAGATTACAACAGTTACATCCCTATGTCCCCGGTGAGCAACCTAAAGACAGAACGTATATCAAATTGAATGCCAATGAAAATGCCTATCCGCCGTCAAAAGCGGTCAGTGAAGCTATTGCTTCTACTGCTTTTACCCATCCTGAAGTTCTGGCCCGCTATGCCGACCCTGATGCTGATGCCCTTCGTGAAGCAATTGCGTCCATGCTGAACAGTACCGGAGGGTGTTTCTGTAACGCAGAAAAAGCTGCTGCAGCGCTGAAGAAGCCCATAACGGCAGATATGATTTTCTGTGGAAACGGAAGTGATGAAGTACTGTCGTTTGTATTTTATGCTTTTTTTGACAGTACAACACCGGTGGTAACACTGGAGCATACCTACAGTTTTTATCCGGTATACGCCGGTTATTATGGTATTGATCTGTATAAGGTGCCGTTGGACTCTGACTGGTCAGTAAACCCTGATGCATTGATGGATGCTGTTGAAAAATGCAGTGCCACCGGTATGATTTTTGCAAATCCTAATGCGCCTACCGGCCGCGCACTGTCTATGGCGCAAATCCGGCAGATGCTGGACCGGTTCCCAAAAGATAAGGTTTTTGTGGTTGATGAAGCATACGCTGATTTTGGAACTGAATCTGCAGTCAGCCTGCTGGCAGAGTATCCCAATCTTCTGGTCATCCGTACATTCAGTAAATCATTGAGTTTTGCCGGAATGCGCCTTGGATTCTGTGTCGGTAATCCTGATTTGATTACTGCGGTTATAACCGTAAAAAATTCCTTTAATCACTTTCCAGTAGATGCCATCTGCCAGGTTGCCGGTCAGGTTGCCTGTAATGACACTGGATACTACGTTGCCAATGCTGAAAAAACAGCAGAAACACGTGATGCTTTTTCAGCACGGCTGACAGCTGCAGGGTATACCGTTGTTCCTTCAAAAACCAATTTTATCATGGTGCAGCATCCAACACTATCTGGCGCAGAGGTATATCAGAAGGTAAAGAGCGCCGGAATTCTGATCCGGCACTTTGCTACTCCGGGCATTGAAAAGTATGTCCGCATAACCATTGGAACGCCTGAGCAGATGGACCGGCTTGCTGAAGTTATGGAGCAGATCCGGTAACTGCCTGCGGAAATAGATACAAAGAAGCGAGGAATGACATGAGATTATTAGTACTTTCAGATATGCATGGCGACACCGCCAATATTGAAAAACTGACCGAAGAATTTGAAAAGGCCGACGCTGTTGTCTTTGCCGGGGATTTTACCGAATTCAACAAACCGGAAACTGCAGATCCTGCTTTTAAAGCATTGGTTGCAAAACACGATTTTATATATGCCGTAATCGGTAACTGCGATGATCCGGACTTTATTGAGCGTCTTGAAGACGAAGACATTTCCATTCAGAAAAATCTTGTCGTAAGTGATCATCTGTGCTGGCTTGGTAGCGGCGGTGGTCTGAAGTTTACCGGTACTACTCCTAATGAACTGGATGAAGAAGGTCTTATGGCAGACTTAACGCCGGTTACCGAAAGCGAAGAAGCCGTATGGGATAACCTGATTCTGGTAACTCATCAGCCGCCATTTGATACGGGTATGGATAAAATTACTGCCGGTATCTCTACCGGCTCAAAAGAAATCCGCGCATTCATTGAAAAATATCAGCCACTGGTAGCCATCAGCGGCCATATTCACGAATCTTTTGCCGTTAACACTCTGGGTAAAACAACGCTGATGAACCCGGGTTCTCTTGCAGAAGGGCGCTACGGTATCATCGAACTGCAGCGTTCAGGTAACAGCTGGTCTGTTACCAGCGCCACCCTGCATCAGCTGTAATGGTCATTCCAGCAGGCCTGGTCTGTCGTGCATGCCTTGTCGTGCACGATTAGCCTGTCGTGCATGCCTTGTCGTGCATGCCTGGCTCTGTCATCCCGAACTTGTTTCGGGATCTCACAACATATCACCGTAGCGTCTGCACTACGCGGAAACCCATATAGTTATAGCATTCATTCGGGTCATAGCTGTATCGGGTTCCGCACTCGCAGTATCCGGCATATGGGCTGCAGCTGCCACCGCGGGATACCCGTTCGCTGCCGTAATTTGGACCGATGGCACGCTGGTTCACCGGAATGGGAGTGTAGTCGCTGTACCAGTCCCAGCAGTATTCCATTACATTACCGCTCATATCAAATAATCCAAGACTGTTGGGAATCCCTGTACCGGGCATTCCGCCTCTGTCTATGATGCTGCCTGCTGTTCCCACATCGCGGGTAGTTCCATCAGCATTGCTTCTGCAGCCGCCGCTCAGTGCATCCCCCCGGATAAATCCATTACCATTTTTTCTTGCTGCGTATTCCCATTCAGCTTCAGTAGGCAACCGGTATCCGTCTGCAGAAAAATTGCATACAGCCATGTCACACCAGGCAGTCTCGCTGGAATCACGGATAACGTTCCCCTCAAAGGTGTAACAGGGTGTCAGATTATTCAGTTCACTCAATGCATTGCACCAGACAATGGCGTCATACCAGGTAATTGTGGTAACCGGTTGATACTGTCCGTCTTGTGTCGGTTCTTTTGCTCTTCTTCCACCGGAACCTTCCTGTCCGGGATTCGTATAATGATAGTCCAGTTCAACTTCAGAGCGAATCCGGACATCGTACCACAAGCTGTACGTGGTTTCGTACCGGTTTATGGCAAATGGTGTCATGGAGCGGGGCTCTGCAAACGCTTCCATGTTTTCACCGATGATGAAGGTGTCGTAAATGATGCCTGCCAGAGTATCGGGACCGGTTGAAATCATATCAAGGCCCGGTTCAATAAAATGAACGACAGGGAGTCCGTCAGGAGTATCAAGCCAGCGCGAATCATTTACCGGCTGCAACGGTGTCTGTGCCCAAAGTACAGAAACTGCAGCTGCTGTCAGCATCAGTGATTTTTTTACAATATTCATTTTCTCTCCGGTTTATGCCTTGTGTTTTCTGTTTTTTTTCTGGCGTTGTTTTAATTTCTGTTTCCGTTCCTTCAATACATCGGGGTCAGGTTTATCACGCAGGAAAATTGCGGCAAACAACGATGTAAGGATACAGCATACCAGCAGGATCAGTGCTCCCAGGTAGCCCCAGTTTGCTAAGGGAAGGGGCACGTTCATGCCGAAAAAGCTGGTAATGAAGGTTGGTACCATAAGAATTAATGAAATAACCGTAAGCCGCTTCATTACCTGGTTCAAGTTATTGTTGATAACTGAGTCAAAGGTTTCTGTGATGCCGTCAAGAATATCACTGTAGGTATCTGCCATTTCTATAGCCTGCCGGTGATCAATTTCTACGTCATCAAGCCAGTCCCGGTCTTCTTCGTCAAGGGGAAGAATTTTTGTCCGGGAAATTTTATCGATGAGCAGCTTGTTGCTCTTTAAACTGGTGGTGAAGAAAACAAGGGATTTCTGCAGGTTCATCAGATGAATCAGTTCACTGTTTCTGATGGAATGCTGCAACTCACTCTGAATTGAGGCTGCCCGCCGGTTAATTTCCTTAAGGTATCGCAGAAACAGCGTATCTGCACGGCTCATAATCCGCATGATAAAGGCTGAAAAATCTGAAAGTCTGATGCCGCGGAGACGGTTTGACGCAATATCCTTGATGACTTCACAGTCGGTCCAGCAGATGGTGATGAGGGAGTCAGGATATACAATGATACCCAGTGGAATGGTATAGTAGCGGATATCGGCTTCGGAATCGAAAACAGGTAACCGGATGATTATCAGGGTATATGTATCGGTCTTTTCTATACGGGCAAGTTCGTCCTGATCAAGAATATCCAGAATATGTTCCTGCTCAATCAGATATTCTTCTTCCAGAATGCGGATATCTTCGCGGGTAACATTTCGGGCGTCAACCCAGGTATGTTTTGAAAGGTCAAGCTCATCTCTGTTGTAATGATACAGTTTATCAGATTCCTGCTGCCAGAATGTAATCATGCGGGGCTTCCTTCGGCAAATATCACAGGTAGTAAGTATAGTGCTGTATATAAAAAAAGTTAATATATTTTCTGGCCGTGAACAGTGTTGCTGATTGTTACCCTGAACTGGTTTCAGAGCCTGCGCATGGTACTGAGTGAATCGTACTGTCGCTTGCATGATGAAATAAATGCCGTTAAAATGGAAAGGGTATGGATTCTGCATATACCGTGGTGGTGCCGGACTCAGATATTCTGACCCGCTTATGTGGCACAAACGACAGTAATTTACGCCTTATAGAGAAACATCTGAATGTACCGGTGTATTGCCGTGGAAATGAGATTTCCATTCAGACTGAATCTGTTGATATTGCTGAACGCTTCAAGCATATTATTGACCGTATTATCGACGAAGTTTCCGAAGGTGAAGATCCAGACAGCGATATGGTGAGTTCAATTCTTACCGGTCTTACGTCTGATACGCTGCAGCAAACTGAAATGGACACGGAAGCACTGTTCGCTTCTGCTGTTATTAAAATTCCCGGTGCTGTAAAAAGCGTGTATCCAAAATCAATTAATCAGGCAAAATTAGTCCGTGCACTCCGCACGGATGATGTGGTATTCTGCTCCGGTCCTGCCGGCAGCGGGAAAACCTACCTGGCTGTTGCTGAATCACTGCGTCTTTTAGCCACCGGTGCAGTACGCCGCATAGTGCTTACCCGCCCGGTAGTTGAAGCCGGAGAGAGTCTTGGATACCTGCCCGGCGACTTTGAACAGAAAATATCTCCCTACCTGCGTCCGCTGTTTGATACCATCCAGTCGCTGCTTCCAAAGGGTGAATGCGAACGTCTTTCTGAAAACGGCATTCTTGAAATTGCGCCTTTGGCATATATGCGTGGACGTACTCTTGAAAACAGCATTCTTATTCTTGATGAGGCCCAGAATACTACCCGGGAACAGATGAAAATGTTTCTTACCCTTATGGGCTCAGGATCTAAAGTCTTTGTGACAGGCGATATTACTCAAATTGATTTACCAAAACGGATTCCCAGCGGACTGGTGCATGCCCTTGGTATTCTGTCTGACATAGACGGTATCAGCGTGTGTGCTATGGATTCTTCGGATATCGTGCGGAATCCTCTGGTAAGAAAAATTGTACAGGCATACGAACATGACCAAGAAAGACAAGATTAATCATAGGACTCCCTCATGGGTTCATTTCCTTTCTGAATCAATTAAGGATTACGGACCGACACTCATTGTTTTTACCATATGGTTTGCCGTTCTCCTGGTAATGGCTTTTGTTAAGGTTTCTACTGCAACAAATCTGGTTTCGTTTCCCGTGGATGAATATGAGGTCGGACAGATTGCTGACCGGGCTTTTATTGCGGAACGGTCATTGCCAAAAGATGATGCGTTTCCTTTTGAGGTAGTGCGGGGCGAAAAAATCATCAGAAAGGGATTCCCTATTACTGAGGAACAACTGTCGAAGATGGCAAAAATTGCTGCAGCACCTGCGTACATTGACTACCGTCGTTTTTGTAATGATCTGCTGTATTTCATGCTGCTGGCATCGCTGCTGTTTTATGTCTATTCCCGTGGTTTTTATGACCGTGAACTGCAGGTAAAAGAAGCAGTCTTCATGTCCTGCTGTTCCTTATTTGTCTATGGAATGGCAGCTTTTGGTTCCCGTTGGAACATTTTCAGTTATGAGTTTGCACTTCCGGTAATTCTTCCTGCAACATTTACTGCCATTCTGGTAACCGTACTTTTTAACCAGCGTATGGCGGTATATTTCAGTTTCTGCATATTCTTCCTTATCCTGGACGCCACTGATTTTGCGCTTGTGCCAGGTATATTTGAGCTGTGTTCCTGTCTTGCGGCAGTCCGGATTGTGCGGAAATTGCAGCGGCGCTATGACATGGTAATTGCAGCCCTTATGCTTGCGGTTCTTGATGCAGTATTTCTGCTGGTTCTGCATATTGTGTTCAATAATGATGCCAACAGGATTTTCGGCTGTATAGCTGGAGTTGCCTTTAACGGTTTTATATCCGGTATTCTGGCTTTAGGTTTTATTACTCCACTTGAATCTGCCTTGAATACCGCGTCCATTTTCCGCCTTATGGATCTTTCTGACCAGAATTCGCCGGTCCTCCGTCGCCTTCTGCTGAAGGCTCCCGGTACCTATAATCATAGTATGATGGTTGCAACCCTGGCAGAAAGTGCCTGTACCGAAATCGGTGCCAATGCGCTTCTTGCCCGAGTCGGTGCCTATTATCACGACATTGGAAAAATGGATCAGGCTGAATACTTTGTAGAAAATCAGGCTGGCGAAAACAAACATACTGAACTTGATAACCCACGGCTTTCACTGTCGGTTATCCGCAGTCATGTAAAAAAAGGTGTAGAAAAGGCTCATCAGCTGCGGCTTCCACAGGAAGTTATAGACATCATTGCAGAACACCATGGAAACAGTGTGGTTGCGTATTTTTACAACGAAGCAAAAAAACTTGACGAAAATGTGCGCCCGGAAGATTACTCATACATCGGAAATCCGCCGCACAGTAAGGAAGCTGCTGTTGTCATGCTTGCTGATACTGTTGAAGCAGCCTGCCGCACCCTTGATCATCCCTCTGTTTCCAGACTGGAAAAATTCATCCATCAGCTGGTCATGGGTAAAATTGAGCATGGGCAGCTGGAACGGACCCGCTTGTCTTTTGGCGAATTAACTGCCATTGAAGCTTCATTTGTAGCGATTCTTGCCGGATATTATCATACCCGTATAGAATATCCTGATCAGAAAGATCCTGATGCCAGCGATAAGCCTGAGGATCAGAAAAAATAATGGGAGTAACTCATGAATCAGATTTTTGTTGAAACAGTAGAAGGCATGGATGAACCGGAATGGATGAATGCTGTAGAACCTTTTGTTCAGAAAATACTTACTGAACTGAGTCTTGACAGCTGGGAAGTGTCTCTCCTGTTCTGGGATGATC
>JAZLJW010000031.1:0-3588 GCA_045597345.1 Treponemataceae bacterium | reverse complement strand
CCACCTTACCGGGAAATAAGCGTTGCTTATTTCCCGATGAAGTATGTGCCGGCATCCGTGCCGGCAGTTTGTTCAGCAGATTCCCGGCCTGCAACAGTTTTTGCCAGCCCCTGCCTTCCTTCCCGTATTTTTATCGCCGCTGTGTCATTCCGAACTTGTTTCAGCATGACAGAGAGCCCGCGGAGCGAGGTTCTCTGTCGTATGTATTACATGCGCTTGGCTGCGGCTACGGCCAGCTGGTCGCAGATTTCGTTGTACTTGTTGCCGGCATGTCCTTTAACCCACCGCCATTCAATACTCAACTTGGCGGCAGCTTCATCAAGTTCCAGCCACAGATCCTTATTTTTTACCGGCTCTTTGTTTGCCGTCTTCCAGCCGTTTTTCTTCCATGACTTAATCCAGCTCTGAATGCCGTTTTTTACGTACTGGCTGTCGCAGATCATGGTTACCGGACGTTCGGCAAGTTCAGCGTGTTCCAGAACATACTCAAGGCCTTCTATGGCGGCCATCAGTTCCATGCGGTTATTGGTGGTCAGTTTTTCGCCGCCAGAAAGCCGCTTTTCAAGACCGTCTGCAAGGACAACGGTTCCCCAGCCACCGCGGCCGGGATTACCGCTGCAGGCGCCATCAGTATAAATCACGACGTTGGATTCGCATCCATGCGAATCCAACTTACCGGGTTTTGCATCTGCAAAACCCAAGTTTTCGCTGCCGTCCATGGCAGCAGAAGCTGTGGCAGTTGCAGCGTCTGCGGCAGCGGCAGAACCGGCCTTTCTCGTGGCTCCAGCAGCCTGCAGCAACCCGACGCCCGTACTTCCACTCAAGGATCCCTGCTTTCGCAACGAGTCCTGCAGGACGGAGTTTCCAGCGGCCTGTCGAAGGGACCCTGTCACGTCCTCACCTTCAAAGGGATATCTCAGGCCCCACTGCCGGCGGCAGTCATCAAGGGTTGAAATCAGATGCAGTGCGTCTGCCCAGGTATGGCGGGGAGTTTCGCGTAATCCGGCGTTAATGCAGCGGACTGCTTCTTCAAATTCGTATTCGTACCCGGTAATGGCAAAAGGTAGCGCAATGCGTTCTGCCATGGCTCCATCAGAACCTATGACATTTACTTCCTGCCCCATCCAGAACAATGGCAGATGAATAATCCCCTTATCGCCTACAAACCGGGCACTTTTCAGATAGTTACCACATCCGGTATCAATGGCAGAAGTCAAAGTCGCCACAATGCCGTTATCAAATGTCATGGAGATTGAATTGAATCCGTCTACACCAGTAGAAGTCATGCGGCAGGTACTTGCCATTGACGCTGGCGTGGTCCCAGCAAAGGGAGTTTCCCCAGATGCAGCAGTGCCATCCAAAGCTGCCATTACGGAATAAATACCCACGTCAAGCAAAGCACCACCAGCCAGTGCAGGAGTAAAAAGACGTTCTGTAGGCCGGGGAGAACCATCAAAACAGAAATCTGCCGAGATTGCCTTAACTGTTCCGATTTTACCACTGGAAATAAGTTTCATGGCCCTAAGCCATGCCGGCTGAAAACGGGTCCACATGGCTTCCATAAAGAACTTTCCGGCCTTTTCTGCTACGGCAAGAACCTGACGCAACTGTGCAGCATTTACTCCGGCCGGTTTTTCACAGACAACGTGTTTTCCGGCATTCAGAGCCCGAATACTTAATTCCGCATGACTTACATGAGGGGTTGCCACATATACGGCATCAATATCGCTATCTGCAAAGAAGTCATCATACGAACCATATGCTTTGGCGCATCCCCACCGGCTGGCAAATTCCTCTGCCTTTTCCTGCGTCCGGCTGGCTACTGCGTATAACTCACAACCGGCAGTTCCTTTAATAGCCGGCATAACCTTTTCTGTAATGTGTCCTGTTCCGATGACACCCCATCGGATAACTTCCTTACTCATCGTATCCCCCATTTTTTACTGGTCTGTCTTACCATCATATTCCATGATGTAAAAAAACAGTAGACGATACGCCTTAATTTGAGTAAATTCTTGGTACTTAGCAATTAAACAACCGCTGTCAGAAAGCATTCATAGCAGCGCAGAAATAGGAGACAAACATGGCTAAACAGCTCGTTTTTAATGAAGACGCACGCAAAAAACTGTTGAGCGGCGTTGAACAGATTTCTAAAGCCGTAAAAGTTACCCTGGGTCCTAAAGGACGCCTGGTTATGCTGGACAAAAAATTCGGTGCACCAACCATTACCAAAGACGGTGTTTCCGTTGCAAAAGAAGTTGAACTGGAAGACCCTTTTGAAAACATGGGTGCACAGCTCTTAAAAGAAGTTGCTTCAAAAACCAACGATGTTGCCGGTGACGGTACCACCACTGCAACCGTTCTCGCTTACTCAATGGTTCGCGAAGGTCTGAAATCAGTAGCAGCAGGTATGACTCCTATCGAACTGAAACGCGGTATGGATAAAGCTGTTGCTCTGGCTGTTGAAGAAATCAAAAACTCATCAGTTGCCGTAAAAGGTGGCGATGACGTTAAACACGTTGCAACCATTTCTGCCAACAACGATGCTGAAATCGGTTCAATTCTGGCTTCTGCCATTGAAAAAGTTGGTAAAGACGGTGTAATTACCGTAGAAGAATCTAAAACCATGGAAACCACTACTGACTTTGTAGAAGGTATGCAGTTTGACCGCGGTTACATTTCTTCTTACTTTGTAACCGACCGTGACCGCATGGAAGCTTCATACGACAATCCGTTCATCCTGATTCACGACAAAAAAATCAGCAGCATGAAAGACCTGCTGCCACTGCTTGAAAAAGTAGCTCAGACAGGACGAGCTCTGGTTATCATCTGTGAAGACATGGATGGTGAAGCTCTTGCTACCCTTATCGTAAACAACCTGCGCGGAACCCTGAAAACCGTTGCCGTAAAAGCACCTGGATTCGGTGACCGCCGCAAGGCAATGCTGGAAGATATCGCTATTCTTACCGGTGGACAGGTTATTACTGAAGAACTGGGATACAAACTGGAAGCTACCGAACTGGACCAGCTGGGTACCGCAAAATCAGTAAAAATTGACAAAGACAACACTACTATCGTAGATGGTGCCGGGGAATCAAATGCCATTAAAAACCGCATTGCAGAAATCAAAACCCAGATTGAAAGCGCAACTTCTGACTACGACAAGGAAAAACTGAAGGAACGCCTTGCTAAACTGTCTGGTGGCGTTGCTGTAATCAACATTGGTGCCGTTACTGAAGTTGAAATGAAAGAAAAGAAACACCGCGTAGAAGATACTCTGGCTGCTACCCGTGCCGCTCTTGAAGAAGGTATTGTATGTGGTGGTGGTCTTGCCCTGATTGAAGCTTCTAAAGCTCTGGACAAGGCAGATGTTTCTACCCTGACTGACGATGAAAAAGTTGGTTTCAAGATTGTTAAACGCGCTCTGGAAGAACCTATCCGCCAGATTGCTGAAAATGCCGGTATCGATGGTGCTGTTGTAGCTGACAAGGCTAAGAACACTGATAAAGGCATCGGTTTTGACGCTTACAGCATGGAATGGAAAGACATGATGGCTGCCGGTATCATTGACCCTGCAAAGGTTACCCG
>JAZLJW010000030.1:0-3326 GCA_045597345.1 Treponemataceae bacterium | reverse complement strand
TGAGAGGATCGAACTCCCGACATTCTGGGTGTAAACCAGACGCTCGTACCAGCTGAGCTAATCGTCCAAGCGGTGTTTATTTTATACTGAAGAACCACTTCAGTTATGGACGATGAGAGGATCGAACTCCCGACATTCTGGGTGTAAACCAGACGCTCGTACCAGCTGAGCTAATCGACCATATAACTCATTTCTGAGTGCTGTATTTTTATACCAAATCAATTCAATTTAGTCAAGCGTTACAGCCACGCTAGTCGGAACGACAGGATTTGAACCTGCGACATCCTGCTCCCAAAGCAGGCGCGCTACCAGCTGCGCTACGTTCCGTTGCTGATGTAATGAAGATATATTTTATCACGACTTTTGTCAACAGGATATACTCAATTTTTTAACTTTTCTGAACCTAATATTTTTGATACACTCATCTTATGAAAAATCAGAGAAACTCAAAACAACAGGTTTTATTGAAAGTTTCAGCAGTAATCCTCATTCTGTTCATAATTGGTATTCTTATATTCTTTATCAAAGGATACCTGGACGGAACTTTTTCTTCACTTGATTCACTTAAAGAATATCTGGCACAGTTCGGTGCATGGGGACCTCTCATTCTTGGTCTGTTTCAGTGCTTAAAGGTATTGGTTCCTGTTATCCCTTCAGCATTGGGATTTGCCGCAGGTGCTATTTTATTTGGAGCACGTATCGGTTTTCTGACTAACTATATATCACTTTGCATCGGTTCCTTTGCTGCGTTTCAGCTTGCAAAGAAAATAGGAAAGCCGCTTA
Source organism: Treponemataceae bacterium (assembly GCA_045597345.1). Classification (GTDB taxonomy): domain Bacteria; phylum Spirochaetota; class Spirochaetia; order Treponematales; family Treponemataceae; genus Treponema_I. The sequence continues at coordinate 2,543 of JAZLJW010000030.1, read as the reverse complement.
TTGATGATTTATTTTCCGGTGAAAAATACAAAAAACTGGCAGAATGGGCAGCCCACAGTAAATCCTACACCACCGTTCTTATCATAGCCATGATACAACCATTCCTTCCCGACGATTTTTTCTGCTATCTTTCAGGTCTTTCTGGTATGAAGACTGGGAAATTTGTTGCTATAATAGTATTAGTCAGACCATGGATAATTCTTGCATACAGCATTGGTTTTTCCCTGATATAATATTTTCTGATACCTGACAAAGGAGAATTTTACAATGAGCGATAAAACGGACAAAAAAAGAAAATTTTTACTCGGTTATTGGAATTACACCGTTATACTTACGTACATTGGAATGCTGTTTGGATTTACCGGAATTCTCAAATCATTTTCCGGAAAACCGAATCAGGCTATTGCATGCCTGATGATTGCCGGTTTCTGTGATTTGTTCGATGGAGCCATCGCATCCACAAAAAAGGACCGCACCACATCAGAAAAAATGTTTGGTATTCAGATTGATTCACTGAGCGACTTAATCTGTTTCTGCGTACTTCCAGCCATTCTTGTATTCAGCATTACTCCTCAAAGCCTGCCTGTACAGATTATGTCAGGATATTTTGTGCTTTGTGGATTAATTCGTCTTTCTTTCTTCAATGTTGATGAAGCAGAACGTCAGGCACAGACTACTGAACCACGCCGTTTTTTCCTGGGACTCCCAGTAACCATGTCTGCGGTTTTTCTCCCAATGGTGTATGCAATTGTTATTCTTGCTCCATTCCTTTCAGAGATTTTCCTTTCTATTGCACTGGTCATCATCGGTACCTTATTCCTTACTCCTTTTGAACTGGGTAAGCCCCGGATGCTTGGTAAAATCTGTCTTTGTCTTTTCGGAATCGTTGAGCTTATTCTTGTGGCAGTAGCCGTAATGAAAGTGAGCTGATATCTATGAAAGCAGATTTTTACTACGAAAATCCGGTTGGAAGAGCATTGCTTAATGTCTTCCAGCATCTGGGACTCTTTAAGGTAGCCGCCTGGTGGCTGCATACCCCATTCTCCAGGTCGATGATTGATTCCTTCATCAGGGACAATCATATTGACATGAGTGATTTCAAGGGGCAGACATTCAAAAACTATGCGGATTTTTTCGCAAGAAAAAAAGAAATTCAGCTTTCTGAAACTACAGCAGATCAGTTTATCAGTCCCTGCGATGGTCTTCTAAGCTGTTTCCCCATTACAGACAAGCTGGAACTGCATATGAAAGGCTCTGTATACGGTATTGAAGACCTGATTCCTGATACTGTTACTGCAAGTCAATTTGCAGACGGATTAGCTATGGTGTTCCGTCTTGAAGCTACCGATTACCACCATTTTTGTTTCATCGATACCTGCACCATGGAAGAAACACACTATATTCCAGGGCTTCTTCATAGTGTACAACCTGTTGCACTGCGTTCCGTACCGGTATTCCGCCTGAACCGGCGGTGGTGGACGCTGCTTCATACTGAAAACTGGGGCACTGTTGCTCATTGTGAAATCGGAGCCATGGTTGTTGGTGGTGTCAGTCATGTTCCATTTGAAGGAACCCATGAAAAGGGAACTGAGATGGGAAACTTTACCCTACAGGGTTCAACCATTGTCATACTCCTGAATAAAGATGCAAGGGAACATCTTACGTTGAATGAAACATATGTTCCTTGTGTATGGACAGCTGAACGTGAAGAAGTCGAAATTCCCGTTAAAATAGGAACCGTTATCGGATCAAAATAAAACAGCCATATCATGAAATTATTCCATAAATATTCTGTTCCCAAGCATTCCATCATAGCACTGGTGGTTGTTTTTACTTGCAATATGTTGACCTTCTACTGTACCAGGCTTTTTTTTACTCCTGAAACAGAATTTCACAATATGGCATGTGCAATTGATTCCTTAATTCCCTTTGTACCTGCAATGATTGTCTTCTACATCGGATGGTTTCCATACATTCTGGTCAACTTTTACATCATCACCAGACGGTCTGTATATGACGCAGTTCATTTCACCTGTGCCGACCTTCTCGGGTATATCGTTACCGCATCTCTGTTTATTATATACCCGGCAACAATGACTCGTCCCGAAATACATTACTCTGATGTTTTTTCACTGCTGGTAAAACTCATCTACCTGTTAGACAGTCCCACAAATCTGTTTCCCTCAATTCATTGTTATGCAACAACACTTGCTATACTTGGAACCGTTCCCCAAAAAGAACTGCATTGGAAATACAAAATCTTTGTTGTTCTTTTCGGCATCGGTATCTGTCTCTCAACACTGATGGTAAAACAACATGTTTTTGCAGATGCTCTTGCCGGCATTTTACTTGCAATCATCTGCTGGTTCATAACGATGCCTTTTACCAAACAGTATACGCATTCTGAACGGATACATTCGTAATACTGATAGTATTATAAAAAGCTGTCCAAGACGTTCTGTCAGACTATGAACTATACTTTGGACAGCTTTTCCATGTATGTCTGTTGCTTACTTTGACAGTTTATACTTCGCAGTAGAAAT
>JAZLJW010000029.1:0-19922 GCA_045597345.1 Treponemataceae bacterium | reverse complement strand
CCCAACCCCAAATCATCCAGTAATCCGTATCTGATCGGGAAATCAGCGAATCCAAGGAAACCGGTCCCGGATGCGGTCTGAAGGATATCTGACGGTCTCCGGGAATCAGGTGTTTTATCTGTTGTACAGATAGTAGGGAAGTGGTGTTCTGAAACACAGAAGAGAAGCTTAATTCAGTTCTGAACGCCATGATATTTCTGTGCTTTTCAATATGATTCTGCCATAACTTCCGGAAAGCGGTATCGGCTTCAGCCTGCAGAACAACCCCTCTGATAATACCTGCTTGCAGAATGCCATCTGTCTGGATGGAATCATTCAGATCTGCAATGGTATTTCCATGGGGTAGTAATAGTAAAAGTTGGCATGAAGCTGCTGTATTCATACCATTATTCTATCGATAACTGCCTTTTTTATCCAAGATGATAGTGAGATACTTTAATAATACTAAAAAAATGAAGAAAAATTAAACTTTTTTCGGCAAAGCCCATAGTCAAAGTGCATAAATATGCGGTATTGTAGATACCATAGTAAGGGTCGGAATAACTCGGTCATTCCGGCAACTCAAAAAAGGAGAATAAGATGAAAAAGATCTTATCAAAAGCAATGGCTGTTCTCCTGCTGGTTGCAAGTGTATTTGCATTCACCAGTTGTGGAAAAAAAGCCGAATCAAGTGCTCCAGTTGCTAAAAAAGCAACCAGCACTCGTCCATCTACCTACGTTCGTGAAGCTGACGAAGTAGTTTACGAAAACGTACTGGGTAACTATGAAGCTCTGGTTAACGCTGCTGACGCAGAGTCAGATCCAGATGCCCGTTTTGTACTGTATGCTCAGGCTGAAGCTGCTCTTCTTTCAAGTGCAACCTTCCTTCCAATGACAACCCGTGGTGGTACCTGGGGTCTTTCACGTGTAGCACCAAGAACCGTACCATATGTAAAATGGGGTAACGATGAATACCGCTGCCACAATATGGTAATTTCTGATGAATTCCTGACCCGTCAGGAACGTGCAGACCTGCTGGCTCAGTGGTCAGATGCAGTTCAAGGAAAAGGAACCTATGATCCTGCAAAATACCTGACTTCTAAAGGTCACAAACTGCTGGATACCTACGTATTCTCATTCTCAACTGCTCCTGTAACTCTGGACTGGCTGAATACTTCTTCACAGGCTGATACCGAAATTACCGTTAACTGTGTTGATGGTCTTATTGAATACAACAACCTGAACCAGATGAAACCTGCTCTGGCAGAAAGCTGGTCAGTATCTGCTGATGGTACCGTTTACACCTTCAATATCCGCAAAGGTGCTTACTGGTATACCTCAGAAGGTCAGAGATATGCTGAAGTTACCGCTAATGACTTCGTAGCTGGTTTCCGCCACATGCTGGATGCTAAAGCTGGTCTTGAATGGCTGGTTGACGGTATCATCGTTGGTGCTACTGACTACTACTCAGCTGGTGGTGACTGGGAAGCTGTAGGTTACAGAGCTAAAGACAAATACACTCTTGAAGTAACTCTGGAACGCCCAACTTCTTACTTCATGACCATGCTCTCATATTCATGTTTCCTGCCAATCTGTGAAAGCTTCTATCTGGCTCACGGTGGTGTTTACGGATCAGATGAATATGCAAATGCTTCTGCAGATACCAATGCATACACCTTCGGTAAAAACACCGATGTTGCTTCACAGGTATACTGTGGTCCATTCCTGCTGACCAAACTTGAAGGTTCTTCAGAAATCGTATGTACCCGCAACAAGGGATACTGGAACGATAAAACTACTACCCTTAACACAATCCGTTGGGTATACGACGCTGGTGAAGATCTGGTTCAGTACTACAACGACTGTGTAGCTGGTGTATATGCTGCTACCGGTATGGGTGATCAGGCTCGTATGGAGCTGGCTAAAAAAGATGGTAACTATGATAAATATGGTTACATCTCTGATACCGAATCTACTACTTACTTCGGTGGTCTGAACCTGAACCGCGGTACCTTCGCACTGGCTAGTGGTGCATGTGCTTCTAACCAGACCGAAGCACAGAAGATCGATACTCATACTGCTATGCAGAACATCAACTTCCGTAAAGCAGTTCTGTTCTCTCTGAACAAAGAAAAATACAATGCAGTAACTCGTGGTGATGCAGCTCTTAACTCACTGCGTAACATGTATACTGCTCCAGACTTCGTATCACTGTCAAAAAACATGAAAGATAAAGACGGTCACAGCTTCCCCGCTGGTACCTTCTATGGCGAAATGGTTCAGTACTACCTGAACAGAGCTGGATTCAACGTAAATGTTGCTGATAGCGTAGATGGATGGTACAACGAAGCTGAAGCTAAAGCTTGTCTCGCTAAAGCAGTTGCAGAACTGGGCGACAGCGTAAGCTGGCCAATCAACATCGATGTTGTTTACTACTCAGCCAGTGATTCACAGGCTGGTCAGCTTGCTGTTGTAAAAGAATCAATCGAAGGTATCCTTGGTGCAGATAAAGTTGTAATCAACAAAATTGAAGCTACTACTTCAAATGACTACTATGCTTGTGGTTACCGTGCAACCACCGGTGATGCAGAAAACCAGGACTTCTTCTACGGTTCAGGTTGGGGACCAGACTATGGTGATCCTAAAACCTACCTGGACACCATGAAAGGTTATGGTGCCGGTTATATGTGTAAAGTACTGGGTCTGTTCTAATAGACTGCATTTTTACAATCACTTAAGTTATACAGGCGCCTTAAAAAAAGACTGTATAACTTATTGAAAAAACAAGGCAATTTATTGTAAAATCTTACGATTTTTCAATAAATTGCCTTTATTGTTTTTAAAGCAGTTTAACTGGAGATCAATAAAAAAATTGAAAGGAGATACGAAGAAAGGTGGGCAAATATCTATTAAAACGAATTCTTTTTTCCGTATTCTCGCTGCTCGTTGTAGTAATGACCGTCATGTTCCTTGTGTACACCTGCATCGATCGCAGCGTAATTTTCCAGACTGATGATACCTGGAACAAAAAAGCTGCAAATGACCGCGTCATTTATGAACTGAATCAGTATCAGAAGTACGGCTATCTTGAGTACACTGACTATAACTCATTCCTTAAGTCAAAATATCAGGATAAGTATGGTGAATCATATGCCAAAAGTTCAGATTATCTGAGTGATAAGGCTGTTATTCAGAAACCGAATCAGTATTTGAACAATGATTCAGTTAAAGAATTTATTGCATTGAGTGAAAAAGAGGGCAAGGTCATCCAGTACATGGAACCTGTTGCTTTTACTAACGGAAAGCTTAAACCTGGTGGTACTGCGTATTTGGTTGCTATACACGAAAAACCGGTAGTTTTGCGTCTTGCTTCATACATTGCTCACTTCTTTACAATTGAAAACTCTCGTATGGTTAATGATCCTGAGTTAACAGACCGGTACGTACGTTTTGAAAAAGACCCGTTTACTGGTGGTATTGCTCTTGTTGGTTCGGGAACAAATCATAAATATCTCATTTATTTTGACGGTAAATTCCCCTTTATTCATCAGAACTTGATTCACATGAATCTGGGAACTTCCTATACCACCTATCGTGGTTCAGAAATTACTACAGTAATTAACCAGTCTCAGGGTAATCTTGAAATGGTAACTACTCAGTATCCTAACATGATTGGTACTGATGAATACGTTGAAACTGCTGTTGATTTCCATTCATTAACGTATAATACCGGTGTTTTAAGTGATATCGAACGTTCACAGTTCCCGGATAAATATACTGTTTTCAAATATAACCGCGATGGCCAGTCAATGGTTGGTATTTCGTTTACCATGGGTATTATTGCAATGTTCTTTGCATATATAATTGGTATACCACTGGGTATCCTGCTTGCACGCAAGAAGGACTCAATTGCTGATAAAATCGGTGAAGTATATATGGTTTTCATCATGGCCGTTCCTTCACTGGCATACATCTTCATGTTTGCAGCAATTGGTACCATGGTATTCAAACTGCCTTATAAATTTGCCAACGCTGAAGTCCGGGTACTTGGATACATCCTGCCAATTATTTCTCTGGCACTTCCTACTATTGCAAGCCTTATGCGCTGGATGCGCCGGTACATGATTGACCAGATGAATTCTGATTATGTTAAATTTGCCCGTGCAGAAGGTCTTTCAGAAAGAGAGATTTTCAGTACACATATTGCCAGAAATGCTCTGATTCCTCTTGTACACAGTATTCCAAGTCAGATTCTTGGATGTCTGGTAGGTGCAATTATCACCGAGCGTGTATATGCCGTTCCTGGTGTAGGTAACCTTTTGACCAATGCCATTAACTCACATGATAACGGTGTTATCGTTGCATGTACTGTATTCTATACTGCTCTTTCCCTGATTTCTGTAATTCTTGGTGACCTGCTTCTTGCAAAAGCAGACCCACGCATTTCGCTGACAGATAAGAAAGGAGGCGGAAGATAATGACTAACACAAAAATCGACGATCAGTTTTATTTTATTGATAATAATACTATCAAATCTGAAAAAATCAGTGCTCCCCGGTATTCGTACTGGGCATCAGTGTTCCGTGTTTTCTTCAGAAAAAAGATAAACTATGTTTTACTGGGTATTGCGCTGTTTATCATCCTGATGTCAATCATCATGCCTAATTTCTGGGTGTATGATCAGTTTGAAAACGTTTCTACCCTGGAGACTTATAACCTTAGTCCTGCCAAAGCCTTTGAATATTTCGGAGGTTTCAGCTTTAAGTGGATGCTGGGTACCGGTAGCCTTGGAAACTCCATCATGTACGGTATTGTTTCTGGCGCCCGAACTTCACTGGCTCTTGCTTTTACTGTTGCGGCAATCAACCTGACCGTTGGTCTTATCATGGGTGCAATCTGGGGATATGTCCGCAAGATTGATAACTTTATGCTGACTGTTTACAACATTGTTGCAAACGTTCCTGATATTCTGCTCATTTCCGTATTGGTTTACATTATCGGTTCAGGATTCTGGCAGATGGTATTTGCCCTCTGTTGTACCGGATGGCTTGGTGTTGCATATTTCTTCCGTACGCAGGTAATGATTATCCGTGACCGCGAATATTCACTTGCCTCACGGTGTCTTGGAACTCCAATTAATCGTATGGTTTCAGTTAACATTCTACCGTTCCTGACATCAGTTATTCTGACTCTGGTTGCACAGATGATTCCTGGTATTATTTCATCAGAAGTATTCCTTGCATTCATCGGACTTGGTTTGAATGCTGATATTTCTTCACTGGGTAAAATGATCAGCCAGGCACAGACTGCATTCCTTATTTTCCCCTGGCAGTTCTGGTCACCGGTTGTATTATCTTCTATCATCACCATGATTCTGTATGTTCTTGGACAGAACCTTGCTGATGCATCAGATCCTAAAACCCACATGTAATGGAGTTGAAAATGGCAGAGACACTTGAGAAAACAACTGAACAGAAAGTATTGCTTTCCCTGAAAAACGTTGAAGTCAAATTCAATGTTCGTGGGCGGATTCTTACAGCAATACGGAATGTTTCCCTTGATATTTATGAGAATGAGTCACTTGCAATTGTAGGTGAGTCAGGATCAGGAAAATCAGTTTTGACTAAGACCTTTGCAGGAATGCTGGATTCAAACGGATTTATTTCAAATGGATCTATCATCTTTTCTGATGATGAAATTTCTAAAACTGATGTTCAGCTTACTCCCCGTAACCTTCGCACATTAAAAAGCATTAATAAAATGCTGAATGCTGCCTCAACACTGGAACGTGGAGCAGAAGAGTTTAAGGAAATTCATGCATTGAAGCGTGAAATCGAAGAAGCACAGAGCGTTTCAGAAGCAGAACGTAAAAAGTATCAGAAGTCAATCAAGAAGTTAACTGATGAAAATATCGATCTTCGGAACTTCCTTGGTACTTTGGATAAACACAATACTGAAGATCAGAAACTGATTGAAGAAAATACTAAAAAAGTTGCAGCTAACGAAGCTAAAATTAAAGGACTTCAGGCTGAACTTGCTCAGTTAATCAAAGAGCATACAGCTGCGTACAAAAAGGATGCTTCCCGTGTTGCAGCTGATAAAGCCCGTCTTACTGAGTTAAAGAATAAACGTGCTCAGAAAATTGCTGCTGCTGATAATGAAGCTAATCCATATGGACTGTCAGATGAAGTACTCAAACGGAATACTCATATTGGATACGAAATTCTTCTTTCAATTGGAAGATATCCTTTGATTAAGCAGCGGTCATTCCTGCGTAAATTAACTAAGGCTTTCAAATTAGCAATGGCAGCAGGTGAGGACTTAACCAAACCTTCTGTTTTGAACAAAATTTTTGAAGTAGCTGTATTCCGTGTAAAATTCAAGTCTTTTGATGATGTAAAAAATATTCTTCATGGATACGCAATTCTGGACTGTTCTAAAGTTAAGTATACAAAAGACTGGGAACAGATTCGTGGATGCCGTATAGCCACAGTATTCCAGGATCCAATGACCTCTCTGAACCCTGTAATTACTATTGGTAAACAGATTCAGACCATTATCATGAAGCATCAGAAGTGTTCAAAAGCAGAAGCTAAGGCTCGTGCAATTGATATCATGGGTAAAGTTGGTATTCCTGACCCGGAAAAACGCTTTAATGATTATCCGTTTGAATATAGTGGTGGTATGCGTCAGCGTATCGTTATTGCTATTGCTTTGAGTTGTCAGCCCAAAATCCTGATTTGTGATGAACCGACCACAGCTCTCGATGTTACCATCCAGGCTCAGATTCTGCAGCTGATTAAAGAACTGCAGCAGGATTTGGGATTTACTACGGTGTACATTACCCATGACCTTGGTGTAGTTGCAAACGTAGCTGAACGTGTAGCAGTATTGTATGCAGGTCAGATTGTTGAATGTGGCACTGTAGAGGAAATCTTCTACGAACCGAAACATCCATACACCTGGGCTCTGCTTTCAAGTTTGCCACAGCTTGCCACACGTGGTGATGATTTATTCTCTATTCCTGGTACACCTCCATCTCTGTACAACAAGATTGTCGGGGATGCGTTTGCTCAGCGCAGTCAGTATGCAATGGCAGTAGATATGGTCGAAGAAGCTCCAGTATTCCAGGTTAGTCCTACTCACTGGGCAAAAACCTGGCTTTTGGATCCACGTGCTCCAAAAATGGATTTGCCGGAAAATCTGCAGAATTTGCATGAAAAAATGCTGAAAACCTACATCGAATTTGATGAAAAAGGTAATAAAAAGGAGGCTGCACATGTCTGATATGAATCAAACTGCTGAAAATCCTGAGAAAAAGGTATTGGTTTCTGTTCAGAACCTTGATGTAGTCTTCAAAAAAGGGAAGAAAGAATTCAAAGCCGTAGACAACGTTAGTTTTGACATTTATAAAGGCGAAACCGTTTCTTTGGTTGGTGAATCAGGATCTGGTAAGACAACTATCGGACGTGCCATCATGCGTATCAATCCTTGTTCTGCAGGTGCTATTTACTATGATGGCAAAAAAATATCAGGTAAACTTTCCAAAAAAGAGGATAGGGAAGTTATCCGGAAAATCCAGATGATTTTCCAGGATCCTGCAGCTTCATTGAATGAACGTGCAACTATCGAATATATCGTTTCAGAAGGTCTGTATAACTTCCATCTGTACAAAGATGAAAAAGAACGCATCGAAAAAGTTTCAAAAATCATTGAAGATGTAGGTCTGCTTCCGGAACACCTTACCCGTTATCCCCATGAATTTTCTGGTGGACAGCGTCAGCGTGTAGGTCTTGCCCGTTCTTTTGTAATGGAACCTGAATTCATTGTAGCAGATGAGCCTATTTCAGCACTTGATGTTTCCATTCGTGCTCAGGTTCTCAACCTGATGAAGAAGTTCCAGAAAGAACGTGGATTGACCTATCTGTTTATTGCTCATGACCTTTCAATCGTGCGGTTCATCAGTGATCGTATTGTTGTAATTTACCATGGAAAAATCATGGAAATTGCAGATGCAGAGGAACTTTTTAATTATCCGCTGCATCCATATACAAAATCATTGATGTCTGCAATTCCTATTCCTGATCCAAAAATCGAAAAGAGTAAAAAACTTTTTGTGTATGATCCGGATATGCACAAGTACGGTGAGGAAAAACCAGAACTGGTAGACTTGGGCAATGGTCACTTTGTTTATGGTGACCGTAAAGAAATTGAAGAATACAAAAAGATTCGTTTTGGATACTAAAGATTCCACAAACGCTGGCCGCATTTGGGTGCGGCTGGCGTTTTTTATTATTGCAGTTATTGTTTCTCTTTTAGCAATTGGGACCGGTGTCAATCAATTGATAACGAAAAAGCCAGGCTTTTATCAGATAGCCGTGGATCCCGAAGAGACCGTTCCTTTTTTTCAAAATGATATTGAATATTATGTCTGGCTTGAAGGTTCAAACAGCCAGATAAAAGCACAGCAGCGTGAATTGACGCGATTGTATCGGCAGTATGCTTTACGCTCATATCAACTTCTTGATGAAACTGTTGAATATCCCGGTTTTACAAATCTTGCTACCATCAATGCGCATCTTGGTGAAACACTGGCAGTATCACCTGATTTATTTACAGTACTCCAGGATCTTTGGACAAAAACCCAGGATATGCAGGGAGTAAACCTTTTTGCTGGTGCGTATATGCATGAATATGATACTATTCTTGCCCAAAGTGACATCTCAGGTTTTGAACCTGACGGAGATAACTATACTCATGAACGCCTGATATCCCTTGCTGAACATACCGCTGACATCTCCCAGTTTTCTGCGGTTTTTGATGAAAAAACTGTATCTGTATGTTTTTCCATTACTCCGGAATATCAGGATTTTCTCTTGGAGATGGAATGTTCTGGTCCGGTAATTACTGCTGGATTTCTTAAGGATGCGTACCGTCTGGATATGATTCGCAATGGTTTGGCAGCAAGTGGAATTACAACCGGGTATCTGGTAAGTAATAGTGGGCTTACTCTTCCGCTCAGCAACGATGGTGGGGTAACCGTGAGTTATCTCAGAACATTCCCAAAAGAATCAGTTGAATGCATGTACCACATTGTGGATTCTACCAGATATCATCCTAACTACAAGATGACTGATGCTTCAATGAACCAATACATTTCCTCTTCTACTGTAACGGGAGTGTTATCTGACATTGTGGAGACGTGCTACCGGAATATCCAGCTGTTTCAGACTGATAATGAAAATCAGTTGAAGGAATTTGCAAAGGACTTTCCTGAAGGATATAGTGCTTCCATTGTCTATCGCACTGATTATGGCGCAAAATGAATTTTACCCCTATAGTTAATGGTATGGCTCAAAAAATACTTTCTATTCTTCTACTTTGCACTGTGTTTATATCCTGCAGTAAAAACACTGTGGCGCTTATGTACGATGAGAGTTCCTACGAACTTCGCAGTATACCTGAAAAAAAACTTCCGGCAGATACCTTAGGATGGAGTTTTCCAGAAGAGCTGGTAGATTCATTAACTGAAAAACTGAATGGAGTAGAGGAGCTGCCGCTTTCACTGACGGCAACAATTGCTGCAACCGGTATTGAAAGATGCACTATTGCTTTACTGTATCCTGAAGGTAAAACCGGACCAGGCGCTCAGATTACCACCATACCGGAATCAGAAGACGGCAGGGAAGTTACTGTAGCTATAGCAATCGGCCTGGGAAATGTGATTCCGCAGGGAGTAGTGCTCCAGTACAAGGATTTCCCTGCAGAAGAAAAATCTGGCGAGTCTTTGAAGGCGGGTTTTGCCGTAAAAGAATTTGCCATTACTACCATGAAAATCGGTTGGAGCCGGTACCCTTCAGTTTCTTTTTACTTCAATCCGAAGGGGGGCAGTGCGAAATACAGTGAAATCTGTCCGGGAACTTTTGATTTTTCTGATGATATCAGTGACAATACCGTGTTGAACGTTGTTTTTGAACCGCAACCGGTGCTGCATGAAACGCAGCAGATTGTTGATCTTTCGGTTGGTACAGAACTTGTTCATATTCGTCAAAGTCCGGCAGTACAAACCGTTCATCTGTATCCGGCACTGTTCCGCAATAATGCAACCCGGGTATCAGTGGTTTCCAACAAAAGTCTTGTTTCGTCACTGTTTTATACCAGCGTTGATTCCCGTCCAAACAAACCGATTGCAGCAGATCCTGGAATAATACTCACCTGGCCAAAAAACACTTGGGCTAATCCAGATTATCAGCTGTACCGCTGGGAACAGTTTCCTCAGGTGTTACTTTTTGATTTTGCTGATTATGGAATTCAGGATGAGATGTTGAAACGTCTGGCTTTTTTTACTGAGAAAGCAGGATACAAAGGCAGATTGGCTTCAGATGATGAAATCCAGAATCTTCATGGATACAATGCGCATGATTACCGTTCAGAAAGTCTTGCTGCATTCTTCAATACAGCTGCAGAAGAACAGTTTCCACTAAACAGATATGAACTGGAACTTCGTGATATTCTTGTTACCGAAGGGCTTCTTATTCCCCAGAGTGTAGAGGGCCAACCTCCCTACAGAAGTGGAACAGGTGCCATAATCAGCATCAGTCAGGAAAGTGCCTACAGCCTTCGCTGGCAGCTTTTAACCCATGAAGCATACCACGGGATCTTTTTTACCGACGAAAAATTCCAGAAATACGTAGCAGAAGTATACGACACCATGGATGCTAAAAGTCGGGAATTTCTGCTCCTGTATTTTAAGACCCAATCGAGTCTTGGGTATGATACCTCAGATCTCTTCCTGATGCATACAGAACTTCTGTCATACCTTTTACAGCAGGGTAAATCAGCCTGTGCAGATTACTTTGTACGCCGTTCAAACTACAAAAGTATGTTCACCGCCGATGAACCTTTATGTGATTACATACGGGATACAAATGCCCAGGGCATGGTGGAAGCTCATCAAAAGCTGGAAGAATATGTCTTTACCCACTATGGCTTAAAGGGTGGCCGGGTTAACCTGATCGAACGTTGATTCGGATTCTTCAAGAGTATTCATGGGGAATCCAAAATCAACATTGAACTGTTTTTCAGCACGTACGCTGGTTGGCGGTCCATGTCCAGGCATAAGTGCAATATCATCATTCTGTGAAAGAATTTTCTGCTGGACATTGGAAATCAGCGTCCGCTTTGCATAGCTGTTATTGGTACTTCCAGTCAAACCGGCCGTCATACTGTCTCCAGTGAACATGATTCTGCCGATTTTATAACACATGCTGTCAGGTGAATGACCAGGGACAGCAAGATACCCGACAGTAAAACCACTGATACGGATGACACCATCACCTTTCAGTACGATTGTTTCACTTCCTGCAACTTCCCAGTCTGCTGCATATATTTTTGGTGAATATATCTTGCGAAGGGTATTGAGTCCCCTGCTATGGCTTCCGTGATTATGAGTTATGAGGACTGCTTTCAGATTTAAATGATCGTTTTCTATACGTTCAAGAATCTGACGGGTCATTTTCCCCGGATCGATGATAATCGCATCCTTATTTGATTCATTCACCACTAGATAACAATTACTGAATCCATCTATGTTCATGAAGAAATATACTTTCATTGCAGCGTTACTCCCGGACTGAAGACAGCTTCACGTGTGTTAGACAATTTAAATGATACATTGTCCTGAGTCATTTCAATGAAGATGGCTTTTTTTATGTTGCAGTTACGGATGCTGGTATCAGAAAGTTTAGAGCGGATAAAACGGCTGTTGTACAAATCAGAATCATCAAAGGATGACTGGACTGAGGTAAGCCCACAGAAATTATTATGTACCAGCTCACTGTTGGTGAACAGCATATGACTGAAAACACTGCCGGCAAAAGAACAGAACTGAAAATTTGATTTCTGCAGGTTGCAATCACTGAAAATGGTAAAATCAAAGCTGGAAATACGGGACCGGCAGTTTTCCGCATGTACATTACTGAAAATACAGTGATTGAAACTGCATCCATAAAACTTCTTATTGGTCAGATCCATATCTGCAAGATGAATGCCTGACGCATTCAATCCAACGATGGTTTCGTGAGTTTCGATATATTTTGTTATGGCGGCAGTAATGCCTATTTTATCAGGATGGTGGTCATAGCAGTATGTTGGGCCACTGCATATTTCACCGTCTTCTCCGATAATGGAGATTCCAGACCTTTGACAGCCTGGTCTTGAACAACAATCCATTGAAAACATACTGATATTTTAAAGTCATTGCGCATGATAAGTCAAACCCGTTACAATTACGGTATGTGCTATAACTGCGGATCAGAACTAATTATTACCGGCATTATTGGAAGGGATGCAGAGTGTCCGAATTGTGGGGCTTCTGTACGGTGCTGCAAAAACTGTCAGTGGTATGAACCTGGGGCTCATTATGACTGTCATGAAACCGTTGATGAGCCGGTTCAGGATAAAGAACGGCCCACATTCTGTGATTTTTTCAGGTTGAATACAAAGGCAGCCTGCACAGACCGGTCTTCGCAGGCAACAAAAGTTCAGAATGCACGGGATGCTTTTAACGCTCTGTTTGGTGATGACTGATGACTGATTTTGCCTTTATGGATTCTGGAACAGGTGGAATCGGCTATATGCTTCATCTTTCCAATAAGTATCCATCCTACTCCTGCCTGTATCTTGGTGATACAGCTCATTTTCCTTATGGTGAAAAAAGCCGGGAAGAGATAATTCAGTGTGCCTGTCAGACAGCTGACAGTATGCTGACTCATTTTCAACCTAAAGCCATAATCGTTGCCTGTAATACCATGTCTGTAGTGGCACTTCAGGCTTTACGTGATACGTATCCTCAAGTTCCCTTTATAGGAACGGTTCCTGCAATCAAACTTGCTGCAACGGTCAGCAAAAACAGGCGCATTGGATTGCTTGCTACCAGACAGGCTGTTGCAAGTCCGTACACAAGAGAACTCATCGATGATTTTGCTTCTGACTGTTATGTTGCCCGGAGAGGGGATCCTGATCTGATTTCATTTATTGAGCATAATCTGTACACTGCCACAGAATCTGAAATTCAGAGTGCTATTGCGCCGGCAGTGGATTTTTTTCAAAAACAACAGTGTGATACTGTTATTCTTGGGTGCACCCATTTTATTCATCTGGCAGATACGATTCAGAACGCTTTTGGTAAAGAAGTAACCGTGGTTGATTCTCGGGAAGGTGTTGTAAAACAGGCTTTACGTGTTATTTCATCAGATACCGGTTCATCCGTCGGAGAACTGCCTCCAGGTATGAAAAACCTGACTTTTTTCTGTACAGGAGCCAATCCTGCCCAGGAACAGGAATATCAGACTCTGTCAAATAACCTGCATATCCCCTATGGTGGTATCCTCAGATAGAAAAGCAGTAACAAAGGAATGTGCAATTTACTATGAACATAGATAACACTGATGATGTGAAAATTTTAAGTATTGGAAATGTATCAGTCGATATAAAAGCCTTTACTGCAGAAGAAGATGAAAATGAAGCGTACCGGGATGGTACTATCGATCTTGTTCCTGGTGGTGTAGGGCGAGGTATGGCAATCAATCTGAAACATCTTGGATTTGAGACTGCTATTCTTGGGTTTATTGGACAGGATATTTTTGGAGATTTTCTCAAAAAAGGTTTTATTGCTGAAGGAGTGAATACAGAACTTCTTCAGGTGTCAGGAAAATATCATACGGCTTTGTTCTCAGTCATGGCAACGACAGGAAATCCTGCCTCCTGTGTATATAATACCAATATAGTAAAGGAAATCAGATTGTCTGATGAAGTGCGGAATTTTCTGGACGAGAAGAAAGCTACGGCAATCTGTATGGATTCAAATCTTACACCGGAAGCATTGGCACAGTTTTATGCATATAAAAAAGCTCATGAAGATTTGTACGTTTTTCAGAATGCAACGAGCCCTGACATTGCCCGTAAATCAATTGAATATGCCTCATTAGTGGATTGTTTCGCCTGCAACCAGATGGAGGCCTCTGCGGTCCTTGGTGAGGCTGCATTCCCTGATCCTGAGTGTGCCCGTAAGTTTGCTTCCTTGGGATTCCGGCATTTTATCATAACGTTTGGTGAATCAGGTGTAATGGTTTATAAAGACGGCGAAGTCTGGAACGAAAAGCCCTTCGTTACTCCGGATATCATTGATACCATTGGTGCCGGTGATGCCTTTGCATCCGGGTATCTGTACGGGGTATTCAAAAAAAGACCCGTAAAGGACTGTATCCGATACGGGCTTATAAGCGCAAAGGAAACACTTTTAACACGACAGACTGTCAGCGAAAAACTGTGTCCGTCGTTGTTTGAAAATTACTGAATTTTTCCGTGTTTTCTGAAGTCCGAAGGTGTTACCCCTTTGATACCTTTGAATACACGGGTAAAATAGTTCATATCACTGAAACCGACAAATGTCGCAATATCTTCGATACTTGCATTGCTTGTTTCAAGAAGCTCAACAGCTTTATCAATACGTCTGCGGTTAATGTAGGTTGAAATTGACATCTCCGTTTCGCGGTTAAACACTGCAGAAAGGTAGTTAGGGCTGACATTGATGGCTGATGCAATTTCCGGAAGATGTATATCAGAGCTCAGGTGCGTATTGATATAATTCAGTGCCTGACGAACCATTGGTGTATATTTTATCAGACTGTGCTTTGTAACCAGTTTACAGTATTCAACAATGCAGTCTTCCTGTAATTTATGAAGATCTTCAACACTGTTGGTGTTTTCAATTGCCGAAAGAATCTGGTTAGCCAGACTGTCGATATACAGTGGATGTACGTAACTTCGTTCAACGGCCTTGCGTAAAATGGTGTTATGTACAATGCAGTTATTTTTTGCGTTGCGAAGAGGATCTTTAATTTTTTTGAGATTATCCAGTTCAACACGGAGGATACGCCAGGTTTGCATGGCTCCAACACTGTTCCCCTGGGTAACATCGGCCTGAAGTCTCGTTTCAAGAGAGTACCGGCGTTCTGTTTGAGCCATATAAATATGTTCTTCTTCTACATAAAACTCTGTGGGCTCAACTTTTTTATCTATACCAAAGGGATATACCGTTTTACATTCCGGCTCACCTTCAATGTTAAATAAATGCTGCAAACAGATTCTGGCTACAGTTATTGCTTTAGTGCTGCTGCATACGGGAACTGAGTTGTAGAACATCTTCAACGGCGTAGTATACGAAGCGTGGAGAGCGTTACGGAGTAAACTTCTTTGAACCAGGTTTTCCGGTGGAGTAGTATCGAAATAAGGACCCAATGCCAGAACGGAATCTTTTGATCCTACCTCTTCAGGAAGTTTTAGTGCTATCCAGTGAAGGAAAAAACAGTCTTCAATGTCATATACCACTTTTTCTTCAAGATTAATCAGGTAGTTGAGAATCGTAGTTCCGTTGTAGGAAGTTCCAGCCATAGGCGGTGCCATAAAACTGAAAAATTCATCTGCCGATTCCTGGCTGTTTTCAATTACATTAACATGAATTGAAAGAAGTGTTTCGATGTACTCTTTTGTAAGTTTAATTAAGTCGTTCATAACCCACCCTATCAGGTAGAATACTCACGGTATTCTCTCTCTTTCTTAATTGTCTATCGGTATAATTATGTATTCAGGATAGCGAAAAAACAAGGAAATAGTGAAAATTTTACATAAAAAAATAAAAAATTACAAAAAAACAAAAGAATTAATAGAAAAGCAAAAATGTTACGGTGTTGAAATGCAACTGCTATAAAAAAAAACCGGCTCGTAAAGAGCCGGTTCCAACGGTATTTACCGTGCATATTCAATGATGCGTGTTTCACGAATCATTGTAATTTTGATTCGACCTGGATACCTCAAGTCTGTTACAATCTGTTTTGCTATATTGCGGGCCAAATCCTTGACATCACGGTCTGGAATTTTCTCGCTGTTAACGATAACACGAAGTTCACGCCCCGCCTGAATAGCGTATGCTTTTTCAACACCAGTAAATCCTTCAGCAATTGCTTCAAGATTTTCAAGACGTTTTACATAGTTATCCATTGTTTCGCGGCGTGCACCAGGACGTGCGGCTGAAATGGCATCGGCAATCTGTACGATGACAGCTTCAATGCTGGTTGGTTCAATGTCGTTATGGTGAGCACCAACTGCGTTGATTACAGCAGCATCTTCTCCCATTTTACGGGCCATTTCCATACCAACTTCTGCATGATTCTGGTCAGAATCATTTTCTGCACCTTTACCGATATCATGCAGAACAGCAGCTCGTTTTGCCAGTTCGCGGTTTGCCCCGATTTCAGCAGCAAGCATACCGGCAATAATGGCAACTTCCTTTGAGTGATTCAGTACATTCTGTCCGTAGCTTGTTCTGAAATACAGACGTCCCAGAGCCCGAACTCCGTCCTGACTCATATTTGGGATACCCAGATCGAAGAGTGCTTTTTCACCTTCTTCGTAAATCTTGTTCTGAATCTCCCTGGTAACTTTCTGTACTACTTCTTCGATGCGGGCAGGATGAATACGTCCGTCAGAAATAAGGCGTTCAAGAGCAACTTTTGCAATTTCCTTGCGGACCGGATCAAAACAGCTGATGACAACGGCTTCCGGAGTATCATCAATGATGATGTCTACACCGGTCAGTGTTTCAATGGCACGGATATTACGTCCTTCACGTCCGATAATCCGACCTTTCATTTCATCGCTTGGCAGAGAAACAGTTGCAACTGTGATGTCGCTGGTTGTTTCGGTAGCAATGCGCTGAATAGTGGTAACAAGGATATCACGTGCTTTCTTTTCTGCTGAAAGCTGGGCTTCCTGTTCAATCTTGTTAAGGAGAGCCTGCGCATCATGACGGGCTTCATTCTCAAGATTGGTAATAATCAGTTTCTTTGCTTCTTCTGCAGTCAGTCCCGAAATACGTTCAAGTTCCTGACGGTATCGTTCCTCTTCTGAAGCAAGTTCTGCTTCTTTGCGGTTGATAACCTGTTCACGACCAACATATTCCTGTTCAAGTTTATCAAAAGATGCCTGACGTTTATCAAGGGTTTCTTCCTTGAGGGTCAGACGGCGCTCATAACGCTGCAGTTCACTGCGACGTTCTCTATTTTCCCGCTCCTGCTGACTGCGCTCACGGATGAGTTGATCTTTCGCTTCGAGTATAATCTCTTTTTTCTTTGCTTCTGCTTCTTTTATAGCGTCTTGTTTTACACGCTCTGCTCTTTGCTCCGATGCAGATAGTTGAAATCTGGCGTACAGCCAGCGAATAGTCCATCCAAGAACGAGTCCAGCTACAGGGAGGGCAATCCATAATACTAATTGCATAGGTACACCTCTAACTAGAATAGTTCACCTATAAGGTACCACACTGAAAAGGAACTTGTCAAATTAACAATTAATATAAGTAGAAAATAATTCTTTACATGCGGAATTCTTCGCCTAGATAGATTTTTCTGGCGGTTTCTGACTGCAGAATTTCTTCTTTTGATCCCTGTGCACAAATCTGTCCGCTTGAAACAATTATCGAACGGTCTGTAATTTCCAGGGTATCACGGACATTGTGGTCCGTAATAAGTACTCCAATGCCACTGTTTGCAAGCTGCCGTACCATACTTTTGATATCCGCAACGGCTATAGGATCGATACCGGCAAAAGGTTCGTCCAGCAGGAGAAATTTTGGTTCAATTGCCAGCGACCGGGCTATTTCTGTACGACGCCGCTCTCCTCCGGAAAGGGAAAATGCCTGTTGTTTACGTATATGCTGAATGTTGAATTCGTCAATAAGCTGTTCAAGCTTATGTTGTTTTTCTGCTTTTGTCAGATCCCGGCGCTGTTCGAGAATAGCCCAGATATTCTGTTCTACCGTCAGTTTCTTAAAAACGGACGGTTCTTGCGGAAGATACGATATACCCAGCCGTGCCCGTTTATACATGGGAAGCCTGGTAATTCTTGTTTCATCAAGAAAAACGTCACCTGAAGTAGGACGGTAAAAACCGACAATCATGTAAAACGTAGTAGTTTTTCCTGCTCCGTTGGGTCCTAATAATCCCAAAACCTCACCAGTCTGCATGGAAAACTCTATACCTTTGACGACCTGTTTTTTACCGAATGATTTGTATAGGGAAGTAATCTGTAAATTATTCATCACTTTCTCCCTGTGACGTTTTTTTGTCATCTTGAACGGTTCCCCGAACACGTCCGTCCAGTACAATTTCTTCTGTAGTAAGGTTGAATGTTATTTCCTGTGCTTTAAATACATCCTTACCACGCTGTACCTGCGGACTTCCGCTCATTTCAAGAATCTGGTCTTTCTTGCGGTACAGAGCAAGTGCACAGGTACAGACTGATTCTTTCTGGTGTAAGGTGACGCCAATCTGCATCAATGCTGTTTCGGTATTCTGGTTATACTCCATGAATCGGGCTGTTGCGGTTACCCCATTTTCTGTGTCGTTGAGGGAAACATCACCCTGCAATTTTACGATACCGGTTTTACGGTTGTATTCCAGATTGGAACAGCTGAAAGTAAATCCTGATGTAGTGTTTGTACCTGATACTGTCCCCGATGCAATGACTGAATCGTACTCTTCCCCGGACAGTTCAATTACATCCGCTGATATTTCCATGTCGTCTGTTTGAATCCATGCGTTGCCGCTGAGTGTGGTACTGCGCCGGTTTTCACCTGTATTTCCAGTCATTGTTGAGGCTTTGAATGAAATGGAACCTGCGTAAAGACTGGTGCAAAAACAGGAAAGAATCAGTATAAGTATCAGACTCCGGATGTGTTGATTCATTGGTTATCCCCTGTAATGACATCTCCGGTTACAGCCTGAGCAAAGTGGAATGTGCGGGTTACACCATCGAACGTAAGCCCTGTTCCGGTAATGGTGGTAACTGTCTTATTGCCATCGCCGGTCACACCGGTCTGAATGGTTATGGGAGATTCCGTATCACTGGTCATCTGCTCTGCAGCATTGTCCCAGCGAAGATTGTTTGCGGAAATAGTCATATCCTGGTCATAACTGGAAATTTCTACGGATTGAAGTAACGTGTAAATCTGAGTGTCCTGATTGAGTGAAAAGAGGGTACAGGTTCCTGAGGTCTGTAAATCTCCTTCCGGTGATAGAAGCTGGAAGGTCAGAGTATCTCCGTACATGCAGTTTTCTGCATTGTATTGTTCAATGGTTCCAGCCTGAAGGATGGCTCTTGGTTTTCCGTTCTGTACCCGTGTCAGTGTGGTATCGAAGAAAAAGAAATCCGGAGAACCTGAGTGATCTTCTGGCGTTGTGCCATAATCGATGGAACAGGAAAAAAGAGTCAGAATGAATGTGAGAAACAGGATTCTTTTTGAGGTAACAACGGCCCGCATGACACTATTTTTACATAGAATCTTACTTTTATGCTACCTTTGGGGAATAATTTACGTTCTTTTTTGCAGCATATTGTTTTTATTGCGGTTTAAGAAGAGCAGGGATACAATCATGAATTATGGCAGACTTATTAACTGATGCAGATTTTGAATTATTCCGCAAAGTAATTTATGACGAAAGTGGCATTACTTTCTCGGCTACAAACCGTTCCATTCTGGACAGCCGCTTGAAGGAACGCCTTCGTGACAAAAATATGGATGATATCCGGGCATATTACAGCCTCATTATGTCAGATAAGGAAGAAATGAAGGTTCTTCTGGACTCTGTTACCACAAACCTGACACGGTTCTTCAGAAAT
This sequence comes from Treponemataceae bacterium, assembly GCA_045597345.1. GTDB lineage: Bacteria > Spirochaetota > Spirochaetia > Treponematales > Treponemataceae > Treponema_I. Next base: position 206 of record JAZLJW010000029.1, on the reverse strand, counting down.
CAACCTCATTTTGATACTTTGGTGAATTATGTCATTCCTACGCTTCTTGAAGAAAAGCGGAAACGTGGTGAGAATACCATCCGTATCTGGAGTGCCGGCTGTTCTACTGGTGAAGAGCCATACACTATCGCAATGATATTGAAAGATATTTTGCCACCACCTTTTACTTTTGAGATTATGGCATCAGATCTTTCCCTGAAATGCCT
>JAZLJW010000028.1:0-19355 GCA_045597345.1 Treponemataceae bacterium | reverse complement strand
TTCTCACTGCAGTTTGTGTTTCTCCTCATCGGCGAAGCCATGATTGGCGTTATTATTGGATTCTTCCTGAATATCCTGTTCGGTGCATTCAGTACTGCTGGACAATTCTTTTCACTGCAGATGGGATTCAGTGCAGCAGAGGCTTATGATGCACTTGCTCAGGTTGAAAACCCGCTTATGCGTCAATATCTGACCCTGCTGGCCATGTTGATTTTCCTCCAGATTGATGGATTTAAAGAGTTGTTCGTTTCCGGTGTTGTTAACAGCTTTACGGCACTGAATGCGTATACACTGGTTTCTGTTCGTCAGGAGTTTATGACGTTTCTGCTGAAAGGCCTTTCCGGGCTGTTTTTTGATGCCATGATTATTGCAATGCCAATGGTTGGAACGCTGTTTCTGGTTCATGTTGCCATGGGATTGTTGAGCCGCGCTGCTCCTCAGATGAACCTTCTGTCAGACAGTATGCCCATAACGTTGATAACCAGCTTTGTTCTTCTGGTTCTGGTTCTTCCAGGAATGTGCAACATTTTTTCTTCTCTGATGCAGTCCGCTTTTCGTACTCTGTATCAGGTGTTCGCCCTGGTATCCCCGGGAGGTGGTTTATGATAGCAGATACTTATGAATTACTTCCGGTTGTTGACCTGCAGTGGTTTGCAGCAGAAGATGAAGGCCGTACGGAAGACCCTTCTGAGCATAAACTCAGAAAAGCCCGTGAAGAAGGCCGGCTTGCCAAAAGTCAGGAGATTACCGGTGCACTGGTAATGCTGCTTCCTGTCATCTGCCTTATCATTTTTTCTGATTATTTCTTTGATTCCTGCATTAATGTGGTCCGGTATTATCTTGATCACTGTACCCAATTGGAATTGAAAGACCCCAATAACTACAAGCTGTTTCTCATTACTCTGGCAAAAGTTGTCGGCCCTATAGCCGGATGCGGCTTAATAGGTGCGATTGCCGGTAATATGATTCAGAACAGGGGCTGGCTGTTTACTACAAAACCTATTCAGCCCCAGTTCAGCAAGATTATTCCAAAGTTCGGTGAATGGCTGAAACGGACTCTTTTTTCTGCCCAAGGACTTTTCAATCTGGTAAAATCTATTGGTAAAGTAGCTATTATCTTTATTGCTGCGTATCTGGTAATAAAAGGGGAACTTCCCAAGCTGTTAACGCTTAATACGGTATCGCTGCAAAATTCTGTGTTGTATATAGCCGGATTAACTGCCAGGCTGCTGATTATTGCCACTGTGGTTTTCCTTGTAATTTCTATTCCTGATTATCTTGTCCAGCGCCGCGAATTCAGGGAACAGATGAAGATGACCAGGCAGGAAGTAAAAGAAGAATATAAAGAGTTGGAAGGTGATCCGTATACCAAGGGAAAACTCCGTCAGTATATGAACCAGCTTATGTCATCTCAGATGCGGCAGAAAGTTGCAGAAGCAGATGTCATAATTACTAACCCGACGCATTATGCTGTTGCTCTTCAGTATGACCGCAATACTATGCCTGCCCCCATGGTTGTTGCTAAAGGTGTTGATGGCCTTGCTCAAAGAATCAAGCAGATCGGCCGGGAAAATGGTGTCGAAATAGTTGAAAATAAACCCCTTGCCCGAGCTCTCTATGCGGAAGTTGAAATAGGTGATATAATACCAGAAAAGTTTTACACTGCGTTAAGTTTGATTTTGCAGCGTGTGTACCGGATGAAGGGCACTTTGTAACAGGCCTGCAGGCAACGCAATCTTGTCTTGATAGTAGCGTAAATTCTTAAAGTACAACTCGAATAAAAGTTTTGTTCGTCAACTGTAAGGGTGGGACCAAGTGGCTGGCACGTCAAATCGTTTGAAAAATACTACAGACATTGCTATGGCTGTAGCGGTTGTAATCGTCATCATGATGGTTATCATTCCGCTTCCTACAGTACTTCTGGATGTCCTGATGGCAACAAATGTACTGCTTTCTTTGTTGATTCTTCTCATTGTCATCTATTCGCCAAGAGCCATAGATTTCTCCGCATTTCCAACGGTGCTGCTCATATCAACCGTTTTCGGACTGGGACTCAATGTGTCTTCAACCCGTCTTATTCTGTCTCAGGGAACAAAATTTGACGGAAAAATGGTCCGTGCCTTTTCATCATTCGTTATTGGTGCAGGCGGAACGGAAGGTCTTCTCATCGGGTTTGTTATTTTTATCATTATCATCGCGGTACAGACTTTTGTTATTACCAAAGGTGCCACTCGCGTTGCTGAAGTAGCAGCCCGTTTTACCCTCGATGCCATGCCTATGAAGCAGGCTTCTGTTGAAAGCGAATTAAGTCAGGGTGCAATAACTGAAGATGAAGCCCGCCAGCGGAAAATGGATGTGCAGCGCGAAGCTGACTTTTACGGTAGCATGGATGGTGCCACCAAGTTCGTTTCCAACAACGTAAAGGTTGGTATTTTCATTACGGTCATCAACCTGGTTGTAGGCTTGATATTCGGTATGCTGCTTCGTCATGAAAATTTCACTACTGCCATCGGTACCTATGCCGCCCTTACCATTGGTGACGGCCTTCTTTCTCAGGTTCCATCACTGTTGGTTTCTTTTGCTACCGGTCTGATAGTAACCCGCTCTGTTTCTGACGGTAAGACAACTCTTGGTGATGATATTTCGCAGCAGTTCACCCAAAGTTCTCTGGTGTACTATGTTGGAGCCGGTGTTATGGCTGTTATGGGGGTGCTGCCCGGATTCCCCTGGTACGTATTGATTCCTATGGCTGCAGGACTTGCGTTTATCGGTTGGCGCCTTAATGGTGTTACCAAAAAGCGTGAACAGAAAGCTACTGCTGAAAAAAATGAAAAACAGAATTCCGGCGCCAGCGCCTCGGCTCCGGTACAGACGCAGATAAAACCACCGGATCCCTTATCTCTGGAACTGGGTCTTGGGTTACTGTCGCTTGTTGATAAGGAAAAAGGACAGGAACTTATTGAACGTATACGGCGCATGCGTAATGAAGCTGCCAATGATTATGGTCTGGTAGTCCCCAATATCCGTATTGTGGATAACATCCGCCTTGATCCTAACGAATACAGCTTTAAGCTTAAAGGAAGTGAAATCGGCCGGTTTAAGTTACGTCTGGGGTGTTACATGTGTATGAACAGCGGTGACGTAACCCGTGAGATAAAAGGCGAAGCTACCGTGGATCCTGCATTCGGTATGCCTGCAATCTGGATCAGTGAAGACAAAAAAGAAGAGGCAGAACGTGCCGGATATACTGTTATTGATGCTCCGACTCTTATAGCTACTCATCTGACTGAATTGATCAGGGATCACGCTCATGAAATCCTTGGACGTGAAGAAGTTAAAACCATACTGGATGTCCTTAAAAAAGAGTATCCTGCTGTTGTTGAAGAAGCAACTGAACCGGGCAAATTCACCATTGGTGATATTCAGAAAGTACTTCAAGGGCTCCTTCGCGAACAGGTATCTATCCGCAATATGGTTGTTATTCTGGAAACAATGTGTGACTATGTAAATGTTACCAAGGATGCTTCAATACTTGTGGAGAAAGTTCGTCAGGCTTTAGGCAGACAGCTGTGTCTGCAGTATGCCGATCCTACACCGGATGGCGGACATATACTGCATGTCGTAACCGTTGACCAGCAGTTCCTTGCAAAACTGGTTGAAAGCAGAGTAAATCTGCCGAATGGCCCCATTGCAGCCCTTGAACCACGTTTGCAGGGACAATGGATTAATGCTTTGAATGCAACTATGAATTCCATCCGGGGCAAAGGTTTCATGCCGATTCTGTGGGTACCTGATGAAGCCCGTATACTTGTTAAAAAAAGTACGGAACGTGAAGCTCCTAAGCTGGTAGTTCTTTCAGCTTCAGAAATTACCGCAGATATTAATGTTGAAATAATTGGAGAGGTTCAAGTTGGCTAATTCAGATGGAATGTACTTTGTAACCGCAGATACGATAGATGAATGTGTCTGGGAAATAGAGCGGGTTCACGGTCCTGATACCTTCTCCATTAAAACACGGGAACAGGTAAAGATTGGATCAATTCTCGGAATGGGAGGTCATAAAGGCTGGAAAGTCGGCTATGTTCTCCGTCCTGTACCTCATGGCAATCCGTTTCCGGCGCTGTCTTCCCTGTATCAACCCAAGGTTCCTCAGACGCCAGAAGATTTTGCCCGGACACAACGGGAAATTATTGCAAATATCAAGGGACCGGAAGCAGCCGCTTCAATCCCGGGGAGTAAACCCTTTACTGGGGAAGTCCAGAAAAAAGCAGAGTTCAATACCGAGCAATACAATGCAATCATGGATCAGCTGGAGTCCCTTCGGAAAGTTGTAGAAAACCGCAGTAACGCTCCTGAGTCAAGTGAGGAACATCCCACCATCGTAAGGCTTCGGACCCTGCTTGAAGATAATGAATTTTCTCCTGCGTATATCCGTGCCATGATTGACCGCATTAAACATGAATTTCATGTTAATGAGTTAGACGATTATGCAAAAATAGAACTGTTTCTTGTACGGTGGATTGCAGAATCCATTCGCATTGACCGGGCTGAACTTTCTGCTCGACCGCAGGTTGTCGTTCTGGTAGGTCCTACTGGAGTGGGTAAAACTACAACGATTGCAAAAATTGCTTCTTACTATGCATATCCACCAGCAGGCAGCGGCATGAAGCCGCTGAAAGTACGGATGGTTGGTATTGATGGATATCGTATTCAGGCCTATGAACAGCTGCAGCATTATGCCAGCATTCTGGAAGTTCCGGTAGAAAAAGTATGGCAGAACAGTCTTGCTGAAAAGATTTCCAGTTACGGAAAAGATTCTGATGTCATCCTGATAGATACCATAGGTTGCAGTCCTAGTGATTCTGATGGAATTTCCAGCATGCGTGAACGTCTTGAACTGCAGAGTTCGGTTCCGCAGGTATATTTAACAATGACTGCATCGACCAAATTGAGCGATATGCGGGATATTATGACGCAGTTTGAGATATTTGATTACAAATCTTTGGTTGTGACCAAAATTGATGAAACTACTTGTGTAGGAAATCTCATCAGTGTCTTGTGGGAAAAGGATAAAGCAGTTGCGTACATAACTGATGGACAGAAAGTACCACGGAATTTTGCCCGCGCAACACAGATTGCTTTCCTGAAAAAACTGAAAGGATTTACGATTGACTGGCTGGCACTGAATGAGCCGGCTTATGAATAATGCCTCAGCAATTAAAAAGTGGGACTAATGTCTGAGGTGTAAATAAACGATAGATATAGAGTAGACTTATTCCGAGGGGAAAAAGAAAATATGGAAGATCAGGCATCTGAATTACGCGCCATGCTTCATAAAAATCAGGACGGTACAGGCCGTTCAGAAGGTCATAAAACCCGTGTTATTGCCGTTACCAGTGGTAAAGGTGGAGTTGGTAAAACAAATATTTCTGTAAATCTTGCCATTGCGTTTGCACAGACCGGTAAAAGGGTAATTCTCATTGATGGTGATCTTGGCATGGCAAATGTCAACGTCTTACTTGGTATTACCCCAAAAGCAAATCTTCTTGATGTAATAAACAAAAAAAAGAAGATGTCGGAAATTATTCTTGATACTGAATATGGTATCCAGTTTATCGCAGGTGCCAATGGTTTTTCCCGCATTGCAAATCTTTCTCAGGATGAACTGGATTTTTTTGCTGAAGAATTTTCTACGTTATCAAGTGCTGATATCATCATCATAGATACTGGAGCTGGTGTTTCCGATAATGTTCTCCGCTTTATTGAAGCCGCAGACGAGGCATATGTAGTTACCACACCAGAACCAACTGCAATTACCGATGCGTATGGCCTGATAAAAATCATTGCAACAGAGTTTGTGGATTCACAGTTAAATCTTAAGCTGCTTGTTAATAAGGTTCATACCGCAGATGGCGGCAAACGGATTTCTGATCAGATTACAAAGGTAGTAGGACAATTCTTGAATACCAGTATTGAGTATCTTGGTTTTATTTATGATGATCCTGCCGTAACTTCATCAGTACTCCGGCAGAAGCCGTTCATCATTGCACAGCCAAATTCCAAACCAGCAGTTTGTATCCGGCACATTGTCGGACGAATCGATAAAACAGTAATAAAAACTGATGGTGGGGTATCCGGCTTCTTCAGGAAAATTATCGGTAAAAATTGATTGACTTGACCATTCTCCTTTTTTGACTTAATCTATTTTAAAGGGGGAGTTAATGGTTAACCTGAAAATTATCGCAGGTGGAGCCGTAACTGGGTTAATCATTTCTTTAATTTCCGGTTTAATCGGCGGCGTAAGTTTTGGAGCAATCATCATCAGAGCATTGATCAGTGCTCTGGTTTGTGGTGTTCTGGGAGCCGGCGTTGATTATGTCTTTAAGCACTATCTGGGTGTTGATTCAAACAGTAATGCAAACGTTTATGGAGGATCTGCTGAAAGTTCAGCCCCTTCTTCCCGTTCTGTAGGCACAGGCTCAACGGTAAATATTTCTATCGGTGATGATCCATTACCGGATACTGATGGAGCCCCGGGATTTATTGTAACAAACTTTTCGGATGCACCGGCAGCACAATCGCAAGCATCGGTTCATCGTTCAGAACCAGAAAAAACAGAGATTCCACCGGTAGAGAAGGCAGCACCTGCCACACCTGCCGCTGTGCGTGAGCCGGCATCTGGATTTGTGCCCGTTTCACTTGGTTCAATTACTAGTTCTTCCCCTGAAAATACAAGAGCACAGGCTTCCAGCTCCGGATCAGCTCCGGCTGGTAATGCTTCGTCAGAAATGTTCGATGGACTTGATGCTATGCCCGAACTGGAAGAGATTGTTTCTTCTGTTGATGATCCAAAGATTGTCAGTTCAGGGTTTGGTGGGGCTTCTGGTGAAGATAATGGCAGTGCCGGAAATGGAATAGATGATATGAACCAGGGTGCCATTGTAGACGGAAATTTTTCCGAAATGGGTGGCTCTCAGGCAACGTCGTCAGTGACTGAAGTGGATGTAGGAACTGATGCTTCATTAATGGCTCAGGCAATACGTACGCTTTTAAAAAGTGACGGTTAATAAAAGGTTAAAATATGGCAGTGAATCCTTTTGATGAGAAAACAGAAGACGAACTTTGGTTAGAATATAAAAAAACTCGTTCTCCTAAACTGAGGGATGCTTTTATCAGGCAGTATATGCCGCTGGTGAAATATGTTGCCGGCAAGGTATCAACTGGAATGCCCGGCAGTGTAGAGTATGACGATCTGGTTGGGTTTGGTCAGTTTGGTCTTCTTGATGCCATTAATAAATACGATCCAGAAAAAAACGTTAAATTCAAGACATATGCCGTGCAGCGTATCCGTGGTTCCATTCTTGATGAACTGCGTGAAATGGACTGGGTACCCCGTTCAGTGCGCCAGAAATCACGTGAAATTGATGAAGCTATTGTATCTGTTGAATCAAAACTTGGCCGTTCTGCCACTGATGAGGAAGTAGCAGAAGAAATGGGTATTACTGTTTCTGAACTGCAGCGTACGGTCATGAAAGTATCAGGAACCAGTATTCTTTCTCTTAACGATGTATGGTATTCCGGTGATGATTCCGACCGCGTTTCTATCGGTGACAGCATAGAATCCCCCTCTTCCCTCAATCCTGATGTAATAGTAGAACGTGAAGAAGTTCGTCGGGTCATAATTGAAGCAATCAATGAGCTACCTGAAAAAGAAAAAATGGTGCTTGTTCTATACTACAAAGAAGATCTTACCTTCCGCGAAATTGGTCAGGTTCTTAATGTAAGTGAATCACGTATTTCACAGTTGCACACCCGTGCAAATATGCGCCTTCGGTCAAAACTTACCAACATACGAAAAGGCATTATGTAAGGAACGGCCTGCATGGTAACACTGGAACAGCTTCGCACTGAACTTACCAAGACTCTTGCAGATGATCAGCAGTTGCAGTTTGTGGAAGTTCATGCTGATACTCTGGATGCTGCTATTGCAGACGCATCGTTGCAGCTTGACACAAAAGTAGCCAATATTGAATACGAAGTAATAGAGGCCGGTAGCAACGGTATCCTTGGGCTGATGCGGAAGCCCTGGGTAATTCGTGCATATGAAAACGCTACTGTAGTTAAAGAGAAAAAGAGAAAGAAAGCCGCTGCAGAGAACGGTGTTGCAGATGACATGATGGATGAGGATGTTATCGTTGATGCAGATGGCGTATTCTATGTACATCGGTTTAATTCCCAGATTTGTCTGAAAGTAATTCCTCCTGTTGGTTCCGGTAACAACGTCAATATCAAAGATGTACTTGCTGCCTGTAAACGGCCTGATACTACTGATCTGAACGAGGATGACATCAAGAATTTTGTGCTTAACGGAACCGGCGGCGTGTACGAACCAGTTGGATACTTTGAACACGAACAGGCTGGAGATGCCATTATTTCCATCGATATAAGCAAAGACTGGATGAAGGCATCAGTAGTAGTAACCTCACCGGCTCCTGGTGGGGCTGAAGTTTCTCCTGAACAGATTATCCGTGCTCTTGAAATACAGGGAGTTACTGCAGGCATCAGTAAGGAAAAAATTGATCAGTTTGTTGATATGCCGGTATACAATTTGCCGTGTATAGTAGCAGAGGCTGTTCAGCCAGTAGATGGTCGTGATGCCTATATTGCCTATAACTTTGAAACTGACCGGTCAAAGCTTAAACTGTCAAAACTTAAGCAGATGGAGTCTGATGATGGAAAAGTCAACTTCAAAGATTTGAACCTGGTTCAGAACGTTGTAGAAGGACAGACCCTTGCTCAGAAAATGCTGCCGGAACGCGGAAAAGCCGGTAAGACATTGGATGGTCGGTATCTGGAAGCCAAAAACGGAAAAGATATTGCGTTACCTCTGGGTAAAAATGTTTCCATCGATACTGATGGACGTACTATTATCGCTGATTGTAACGGTCAGGTTCTGCTGGTAAATGATAAAATTACTGTAGAACCAATCATGGAAGTAGAAGCTGTTAACATTAAGACCGGAAACATCACCTTCCTCGGTACTGTCATCGTTAAGGGGAATGTTGAAGACGGCTTTGATATTAAAGCCTCTGGAAATATTGAAGTATATGGCACTGTTGGTGGCTGTCACCTTGAAGCCGATGGCGATATTATCGTTTCTTTGGGTATTCTTGGTCGTGATGAAGCCGTCATTAAGTCCCAGAAATCAATTTGGGCAAAATTCATTCAGAACTCAACGGTAGAAGCAGAAGAGTACATCATGATTACTGATGGTATCATGAACTCTCAGGTAACCTGTAATAAAAAGATTCTTGTACAGGGTAAACGTGCCAGCATTATTGGTGGTCATCTGTTTGCTACAGAAGAAATACACGCCAAAACTATTGGTTCCAATGGTGGTGGTTCAGAAACAATTCTTGAAGTTGGATTTGACCCGCGGGCTAAGCGTCATCTTGAAGAGCTGATTGACCAGCAGACAAAAATGGTGCATGAGCTTGATGAACTGGAGCTTGATATTTCAACTCTTGAGAACATGAAAAAAGTACGTCGTTCCATTCCTCATGATAAGGAAGAAAGTCTGAAGCAGTTTATTGCCAGACGCGACGAGCTGCTTAACACTAATGATACGGTTACGGAAGAAATTCAGCAGATTCAGCAGCATCTGCGTGAACTGAAGGTTATTGGTAAGATTTCTGCCTCGGGTGTTGTATATGCTGGCGTTAAGCTGTATATACGCGACGTAAAGGAAGAAATCCATAATGATGTAAAAGCCGTTACATTCTTTTATGAAAACGGTTTTGTGCGGCACGGTAAGTATGAACCACCGGCTGCAGAAGATATGAAGCGGGCACCTGATGGCTATTCAGCCAATTGACCTTCAGACAATGTATACTCAAATGGATAAGGTCGCAAAAAATGTTGCATACCAGGAAAAAGGTGTGTACTTGAACCGTGATGTCCATCAGGCAGATCAGCAGAAAAAGATTGATGAACAGCATAAAGCTATAGAAAAAGCTCAGAAAGAAGAGAAAAGTGCAGATAAAGTGAAGGAACGGCAGGAAGACGGCTCTCACGGGAAATCTCTGGCTGAAAAAAAAGGCAGTCAGAATACTGGTGACAGTGATGAAACGGTGAACCAGAATCAGGAAGTAATATATAACTGGATTACTGATCCTAACTTGGGAAATCATATCGACATATCGGGGTAACCGTAACAGGAACGGCTTGTGAATTCATCTGCGTTTGTATTGTTTTTTACCTTCATCAATATTGTTCTCTGGATTATTTTTTTCATTATTCTGAAAAAACGGTATTCTCCTAAAAATGTCCTTGATTCAATTAAGGATGAGGTTGATAAACTGCTTATTGTTATAAATCAGGAAACTGACCGTGATTTAACGCTTCTGGAAGCGAAATTGTCCGAGATTCATGAAGCCATGAAATATGCTGATTACGTACTGCAGCAGGCTAAGGAAGATCAGACGCTTTCAAACCCTGACTATGGGCAGAAAATTGAGATGCATCAGGATACCCCCGGAGTTACGGTGTCTATTTCTGATGCTGCGCGGACGCGGGCTGTACCGGCCTCTCAATCTGCCTACCAGGAAGAAGCAGTGGAATGGGAACAGAATATGGAACTGTTTACCGGTTATCCGGAAAAACAGCCGGTACGGACTACAGCATCTGTTCCTCCATCGTCAGCAGCTGCATCGTCTCCAGTTCATCAAACACAGAAGAATAGCGAAGCAGGACCACGAAAAGTTAACCGCCAGCAGGTTATTGACTTGTGGCAGATGGGGCAGAGTGTTGCTGAAATTGCAAGACGCCTTGATGTTGATATGACTTCGGTACAGATGATTATCGATATGTTCAGCTGAGATGTTCCCAGAGGAGACCTGCACCCGCCGGCAGGTCACAAGTCAGCGTTTTTCCCATGATGTCGTCATAGAATTCCGGTGACATACCTACAGTCAGAACTTTTTCCGTCCGCAGAACTCCAACGGATTCCGGTGTAATGACATCGCCTTTTTTCATATCATGCATCACGTGAATAGACCGGTTTGTCCTTTCGTAATTGGCTTCTTCTGCCGGCGCCAGTTCCTTTATTCCGGATCCCAGCACTTCTTCAACGTACTCTTCTCCAAAATCTTCGTTTAGAGCGTAAATACGGGACTCTGGCTCAAGTTCTGCCATAAAATGGCAATAGGATACCATTTGCTTGAATTGAGACGGTGTAAGGGCTACAGGATCGTCTAAGCCATCGGTTTCCTTGCTCAATGTTATGTGTTTTTCAACCATGATGCCACCGGCTCCGATGCTGATTCCGGGAACAATACAGGGGTCCAGTGAATGGTCTGAAACACCGCAGGGAATGCCGAATTCTTCTTCAAGTGTTGAAAGAACTGCCAGATTGTATTCTGTTTCCGGTGCCGGATAACTGGTAATACAGTGGAGCAGTGAAAGAGGTGGAAATTCTGAAGCTCCGGTTGCGTTCTTCAAAGGACTCAGAATTTCAAGTGCCTTACGGATGTCTTTAAGTTTTGAAACTCCGCTGGAAATGACTACGGGAACCATTCTTTCAGCACCTGCTGTTGTTTCAAGTTCCATAAGACATTTGAGCATAGGGTAGTGGTTTACTTCAGGAGAAGCGATTTTTATGGCATCCGGTTTGATATCCCATAGTTCTTTGAGACTTTGAATGCCAAAGGGAGAACACATGAAAAGAAGACCATTCTGATGGGCGTAATTCCGGCACTGCTCAAAAAAGGCCGGTGGAACTTCCAGTTCCTTGAAGCGGTCATATAGTGGTATGTTTCCGGTGGGAAGTTTTACGAACCCGGTGTTGGGATGAAGAATTTCATGGGCATATACCCACTGGAACTTAACGCAGTCTGCTCCGGCATCTCTGGCTGCATCCATCAGGCTGCAGGCTTTTTCAAAACTGCCGCCGTGGGCTGTTCCGATTTCTGCAATTATCATAGGGCTTCTGTACATAGCGGAACTATACCACGTTTTCTTACGCTTTCATACGGTTTTTTGCACACATTGACACGGTGTTTTTTTATATGGTATTATCTGTCATTCTTACGTACACTATTTATAGTCAGATATAAGGAGTTCCAATGTCAGGACATAGTAAGTGGGCAACCATTAAACACGCAAAAGGTGCTGCTGATGCTAAACGCGGCCAGCTGTTCACCAAATTCATCAAGGAAATTTCTATTGCAGCTCGTATGGGTGGTGGAGATCCTAACTCTAACCCACGCCTGAGAACTGCCATCCTGAAAGCACGTGCATCAAACATGCCTAAAGACAACATTGAACGTGCAATCAAAAAAGGTACCGGTGAACTGGGAAATGCAGTATTCGAAGAAAAACTGTACGAAGGTTATGGTGCTAACGGTGTAGCTATCCTGGTAGAAGTTCTTACCGATAACAACAACCGTGCTGCTGCAAACGTACGCAATATTTTCAACAAAACCGGCGGTAACCTGGGTGCAACCGGTTCTGTAGCTTACATGTTCAACCGCAAAGGTGTCATTGAATATGATGCAGAAGTTGTAAACGAAGACGAAGTAATGGAAGCAGGTCTGGAAGCTGGTGCTGATGACATCACCTCTGAAGACGGCGTAATCACCGTTACCACCGATCCTAACAACTTCGCTGATGTTCTTGAAGCACTGCAGGCTAAAGGTTGGGAAGCTCTTTCTGCTGAAGTTTCAATGGTTCCAGATATGTATGTAAACCTGGACAAAGAAGCTGCTGCAAAAGTTCAGAAACTGGTAGACCGTCTGGAAGAAGACGACGACGTTCAGAACGTTTACCACAACGCTGAATTCCCAGAAGACTTTGAAGGCTGATCAAAAATTGCTGAGCAATTTTTCTTGACAAGTTTCGCATAGCGAAACTTGCAGATATAGAAGTAAACTTCTGATACAAACCGCTTTGGCGTACGCTGAGGCGGTTTTTTTTTATTTTGCAAAGCGTTCCAACATTTCTTCAAGGTTACGGCACCCGGTTTTATCGAAAATCCTGGAAAGATAATTGTCTACCGTACGGGGGACGATGTTGAATTCTTCAGCAATCTGCGACCGGGATTTCCGTTCCAGAATTTTGGTAAAAATCCGTTGTTCCTGTTTGGTTAGCCCGTCATAGATGGTTTTATAGGTGAAAAGGGGAGATATCAGATTCTGCTGCACATAGGTTTCCCCATTAAGGATATTCTCTATTGCAGTGATAAGAATTGATTCTGCGGCCGATTTATCAACAAAGCCATGGGCCCCCTGCTCAAGTGCAATTGAAAGGATGCCTGGCTTACTGTACATGGAATAAATCAGAACTTTTACTGCAGGGTAAGTGCTTCGAATGATTTTTAATAAATCAAGACCGCTTTCATTTCCCAGATACAGATCCAGGATGATGATATCCGGCAGTTGGGTAAGCTGTGAGAGCTTTTCTTCCGCTTCTGATTTTGTAAAGGCGGTGCCAAGACATTCAGCGTGTATCTGCTCTTTTATGAGCGCCTGAAGTCCAATATTCGTTACCGTGTGATCTTCCACTATAAAAAACGTTTTTCTCTGCATCATCGTCACTTATTTTACCGTCTTTTTCGCTTTTATAATACGTATCTGAGTGCCTTCTCCCGGTGTTGAATTGATAGATAACGAAGCGCCAGTCAAACCTGCTCTTTTTTTCATCCCCTGAATACCAAAATGTTTCCGGCTGTCGATATTTTCTGTGTCGAATCCAAGACCATCATCACTTATGTAGATATACAGACCTGCAGCTTCATCGTCATTATTATTCCGGATCATGATTACCGCTTCTTCTGCCTTTGAGTGCTTCACAATGTTCGTCAACGCTTCCTGTACAATCCGGTAGAGATTCAAAACTTCGTCTTTTGAAAGAAAAGATGCGTCGGTGTTTTCAATAATGGAAAGCCTGATGGAAAAATTCCGTACTTCGTTGAATTCTTCGCAGAGATTTTTGATGCAGACTAAAAAATCGTTTTTGGTAATATCCGGCGGCGAAAGGTTATAACTCATGGCCCGCACTTCAGTAAGAGATTTGGAAAGAAGCTCTGACAGTTTCTGCATATCCTGGGGTGAACTGTTTTCCTGACAAAGGCTTTTGCAGTACCGAAGGTTCTGTGCAATGGTGTCATGCAGCTCACGGGCAATGCGTTCCCGTTCTTCTTCCTGACCATGAATGGTGTACCGCAGAAATTCATTTGAATCCTGAAGATGTTTTTTGGATTTTAAAGACCGAATGGCAAGGACTATGCCAGAAATCAGTAAGACAAAAAACACCATGTCGAATATGAGGAAGAAAACCGTATAGTTCTGAATAATGCTTTCAAGTTCGGCAATTTTTTCGGCGTCAGTCATGGAAGTTTCCTCAGTTCAGTTTTTTGAAATAAACGATAGAGCCCGTAACCGGCAAAAGTGGCAATGAGTCTGTCTGTAAAGGAAATGGGAATCTGAGCGAGAATACAGGATGCCAGAAGACTGAACCGTTGATTCAAAAAGGAATCGGTAAACTTTTTTATGGGATTCATCTGTTCAATGACATTGAAATGCACGTACTGAACATAATCGAGTAATCCACCAACAATAGTTGTACAGAATGCTGAGACAAGTGAAATCAGAAGGAGATAGAGAACGGTAACGGCAGGAGAAAATGTGAACTCTTTTTTGTTGCGTGAGAATATCCAGGTGGAAAGCACAATGAGAACTCCGCAGATGGTGTACAGGTAGGCAAAGTTTTCTGTTCCGGTTTTCAGAATCCATACCAGGTAGTTCAACAGGTTATAGCCCACTGCCACAAAAAGTCCCGGGATGAGGCCTGAAGAAAACACTACGGCAACGGTCCAGATAGTGTCGAAGAACAGGGGAATTTTCAGGACAGTGTAGAACAGGGTGGCTGTCAGAAAGTTGAGGATGACTGCGGAAACACAGATAACAATCGTTTTTTTCATGGTACCGATTGTACTGTATAAGAGTATCTGCAGCAAAGCAAGATATATAAAAAGGCTATGTCCGTAAAAAGAGTTGCTTATAGTCACCCTGAACTAGTTTCAGGGTCTCATCATAATTCCACAAATCTACCGGATTGCCAGTACATGCAAAACCGCTCGATATCGTCGCTACACTAAAATTCTGTGAAAATTTCACGTATTTTTGTGAATACTTGCTCACTACAAGTAAACTGAACGGAATATACAATGAATTACTGTAATGACAGATAGTTTGTCCATTGGACAACTTGTTATGGGAGAGTTATATGAGCAAAGGTTATATGACCAAAGAACAGTGTTTATGGTGTGGTGGAATTTATGAGAGAGATGATCTTGAGTACGAACGTTCCCATGGTATATTTGATGTTTTTCATTATTGCAGCAAAGAATGTGAAGACAAACATGTAGCTGCCGGGAATACCCATTCCTGGTTTAAATATACTGCCTATGAAGACTTTTATATTCGTAAAGGACAATGGGGCGGTCTTCCTTCAGAGGATACAACTCCCTGTAAAGTATGTAACAGAAAGGCCTGGAGAAAGTTCGAACTAGCTGACCTGAACGAGTATTGCGGATTTAAGCACTACATTGAAGACAACAAAGACTCTTTTGCAGAACAGGAATCTTCAGACAGCGATTATTCTGATGACGATAATGGAGAAGAAATTGCAGAAGAAATAGAGAAGCTCAAAAATTATTACTTAAATAAAACAGAATCACACTCTGAACCTGAGCCTGCACGTAAACCTGCAAAACGTGCACCACAGCCTAAGCCTAAAACAGATGAAGAAATATATGACGAAGTAATGTCTATGGCAAACAATATGATGGCGGCTATGGATGCTAGATCTGAAGAATTCCGGAATGCTGTTGAAGAGGAAATTGCAACCAATCTGGTGATCTTTGACGGAGCAGAAATCAGCAAAGCATTGAAAGGCAAAACCATATATGGTACCAAACGGAAAAAAACTGTTTTACGGGAATGGAGTGACTCAGACACGGTAGAATATTCAATCAATGGTGATACGCTGTCTTTTTCTATTCCTGTAATACGACTTGCCCTTAACAAAGCTGGAAACAGAAAGGTTCCAGGTCCAAGCGGATTGATAAAAGTGCAGTTTGAATTTGTAACGGGAGAGAAAAAGCACTGTGCCGGAAGATTGTACCTTGATTCACTGAGCAGCATAATAGTTGAATCCGATGTTGAGTTGCAGGAAATCTACGCTCCGGAAACCTATGAAGTTTCATATACGCCACCGGAAGAATTTTCTGATGAAACGTATCCGCAGATTGCATTGTTTGAGCTTACTGAGAATCAGAAATGGTTCAGAGTTTCTTCAATAAAGGTACAAAGCAACGGACAGGAATTGGAGGCACTGAAAAAATCCTATGCAGGTGTAAATCCAGTGTATGTTCAGGAAGATAAAAGTGCGGAAACGGTAGTTGTTCCGGCAGGTACCGTAAAAATTGGAGCTGAAGCATTTAAAGGCTGCAATACCTTAAAATCAGTAACTTTGCCCTGGACAGTTGAAGAAATTGAAACTGCCGCTTTTGAAGACTGTACAGCACTTTCAGAAGTTATTGCCAAGGGGAAAATCACCATTATTGGCGAAAGAGCTTTTAAAAACTGCACCGCATTAAAAGACATAAACGAATTCTTAACCCATGCACAGGAACTTAACGGTGGCGCCTTTGAAAACACCGGTGTTACAGAAGTAAAAATTTTAAAGAACATCAACAATCTGAAAAGCTACGACGATTTGATTGATGGCAGTGAAGTTACCAAAGGTGCTTTTTACGGCTGTAAAAACTTAAAATCCGCAACCATTGGCGAAGGAAAAAATGTTCTTGGCTCCGCATTGTTTGGTGAATGTTCAGCTTTGGAATCAGTAAAACTTCCGTCAACCTTAAAATCCACCGGATGGGGAACTTTTAAAAAGTGCACTTCACTGAAAACCATAACCATTCCTGAGAAAGTTACAAAAATCAATACCATGTCGTTTTTTGGCAGTGGCCTTGAAGAAATCACCATCCCTTCAAAGGTTTCTGAGATTGGAAAAAAGACATTTGCAAACTGCAAGGGACTGAAAAAACTTTCAATTCCTGCAGCCGTTACCAAATTGGAAAAGGGTATTGTAGAAGGCTGCAGCAATCTGGAAACCTTGGCACTTCCTTCAACAGTGACAGAAATTGCTGATAATCCGTTCGATAAGTGCCCGGCGTTGACTTCTATAATTCCATCTGACGAAAATTCATTTTCTGCAGATCTGTATAAAAAACTTAATGACTTTGCCGTACAGAGCTATGGTGAAGGAAAAGTGGCTATTAAAATCAACACTGCCACTTTTGCCGCTAAAGAAGCAAAAGAATTTGCCGGAAAACTTGGCTCTGCTTTTGGTTCAATGATGGGCGGATTGGGACAGGAATTCAACAAACAGTTTAAGGAAAATGACGAACTTAAAGAAACGCTTGAAAAAACAAAGGAATCTTTCAACAAAACAAAAGATGCTTTTGGAAAAGCTTTGGGCGGGCTCTTTAAGAAAAAATAAACAAGCTGATTAACGCTGGAGGAAACACATGAAAGAATGGAATGTTAAGAATCTCAGTAAGGAAGATTTTGTATTTGTAGAAGGAACTGGAGAAGGGTATGACAGAATTAATGATTTTTATATCTGCAAATATCCAGTGACTCAGGCATTGTATGAGAGTATAACAGGAGAAAATCCCAGCAGTTTTAAGGGACCGAAGAGACCTGTAGAATCGATCCTCCCGGAAGATGCGGTTATGTTCTGTAATCTGCTGAGCAAAAAATTGGGACTGAAACCCTGTTTCTCTTTAAGTTCCAAATGTAATTTTGAAGCAAATGGCTTCAGACTGCCAACATGGGATGAATGGAAATGGGCTGCAAAAGGGGGCTGTAAATCCAATGGCTACACCTATGCCGGAAGTAACAATGCAGAAGAAGTTGCCGTGTTTGGTGCAGATGAAACCTCAGATGTTGGTACACGTAAACCTAATGAACTGGGAATTTACGACATGAGTGGCAATGTTGCCGAAATGTGCTTTGATGAAAACCTTAATAGAGTATGGAATCCAGCTGGTGGCTGTTATTGCTTCTCTGAGGACTATTGTGAAATAGAGGCTGAAGATAATCCTTTTTACGATGATGACGAAGAAGAGGAAGAATCAAAACTTGCTGACTGGATTGGATTCAGAATTATCTGTAACGGAAAAGATTTGTTTGAAGCTGAGTAAGTCCACAAATCTTGAGCAACCGGGGGCCTTTTCTGTTATACTGGCCCTATGGCTAACTCATTTGCATCATTTCCTGGCTCTGTTGTTCAGACTCCCAATGCCGGCGGACAGACAATACGGCGTATCCTTGGCATTGACCCGGGGCTTGCTTCCACCGGGTGGGGTGTTGTTGAACAGAAGGGCACCCAGTACCGGCTGATTGCCTACGGCTGCATTGAAACGCCTGCAGATGAAGTACACGGGGTTCGGCTTCAGGCCATTTATCAGCGTATGACTGCTGTTATTGAAGAGTTTCAGCCCCAGGAAGCCGGTATGGAAACTCTGTACTTTGCCAAAAATGTAACATCTGCCATGGCTGTTGCAGAAGCCCGCGGGGTAGTAACCCTGTGCCTTGCCCAGCACTGCATTCCCCTGGGAGAATACACTCCTAATACCATAAAACAGAGCGTTTCCGGTACCGTAAAGGCAGACAAGAAAATCGTGCAGGAATACGTACGCCTGCTGCTTCATCTGGAAGCTATCCCCCGACCTGACCACGCTGCCGATGCCCTGGCCGCTGCTATAACACATCTGCATCACCGGTAAGGAGATTCTATGGAACTGATAGGAAAAGGAAACACGGCAGAAGTCTTTGATGTGGGAGAGGGAAAAATCCTGAAGCTCTTTGTTCCCGGATATCCCAGGGAACCGGTAGAGCTGGAATTCAGTAATGCCCGGAAAATGGAAAGCTTTGGACTTCCGGTACCTGCCTGTTATGAAATGACGGAAGTTGACGGCCGGTATGGCATTGTGTATGAAAAAGTGCCCGGTACGGATTTGTACAGCTACATCGTCCGGACCGGAGAATTCCAGCAAGGTCTTGAGATACTGGTTGGTTTTCAAAAGCAGATTCTGGAAAAGGAATGCAGCGATTTACTGTCTTATAAGGATTTCATAAAACTGGTAATCGGAGACCGGGATCCCGGAGCTTTTGAAAAAATCGACCGGCTGCCGGATGGAATTACGGTATGTCATGGCGATTTTCATCCCTTTAATATTCTGATAACGGATTCCGGCGAGGCAAAAATCATCGATTTCATGAATG
>JAZLJW010000027.1:0-6749 GCA_045597345.1 Treponemataceae bacterium | reverse complement strand
GGATCCGATCCTGAATGGTATTCATGGTTACGGAAGCAAGCAGCTGTTCAAGTTCCTGGCATTTTTCTGCACTCATTCCTTTGCCGGTGTCTTCAATTTCCATGATGAAATTATTTTCGTCAGTATACACCCTGAGAAATATCCATGTACTGGAAGTTTTTGTCTCCATGCCGTGCACACAGGCATTTTCAATGAATGTTACCAGTGCAAGTTTTGGAATGCGGAAATCATAACAATTATCGTCAATTTCTATACGATACTGCAGTTTGTCACCAAACCGGTATTTCTGCAGTTCAAGGTATGCTTCAATAAAACTCAATTCATCACGGATTTTGACGCTGTCGTTCCCCCATTCAACGTTCTGACGTTCCATGAGGGCAAGTTTTTCTACCATATCTGCAGTTTCCAGCTCGTTTTTCAAGACAGAATGCATTCGGATGCTTTCCAGTGCATTAAAGAGAAAGTGCGGATTTATCTGACTGTGCAATGCCTGAAGCTCTGCCTTCTGCCGTGCCAGGTCTGAATCCTGCTGTTTAAGTTTCTGGACGTACTCATTTTCAATCATGACGTTCAAACGACGTGCCATATTGTTATAACTGCGCATTAACCGGGTTATTTCATCATTACCTGAAATATGTGCAACTTCGGGCATGGTACTGTCGCTGGTGGCTGCACGGGATACGGTTTCTTCAAGATTACCAAGCCGAAGGATGAATGATTGGTTAATCAGACGGGTAAAAACAAAGGGCATCAACAGATTAAGGATAATCAGAAACAGAATCAGGTTTACATTTCTGGTTATACCATGGGCAATAGCCAGCGGTATTGGCATGACGTACAGGTCCCAGGTAGTTCCATATACTTCAAGGGTGCGGTGTAAGGCACAATTGTCTGCAATTGATGGATCAAACGGTGAATAATCCAGAAGCTGATTGTTCTCCATGGCGTTGGAAAGCAGAATCCGCTCCCCGCTTACAACATAGATACCTGTTTCAAAATGTGATTTTTCCAACGTCTGAACAAGTGCGTTGTAATCAAGGTCAATACGGAGTATGGAACGGGCTGACTTGTCGTAATAGTCCATTACTTTGGCAATGGAAATAAGCCGTTTTGACTGGGTAAAGTTGAATACGTAGTCATCAATGATGCTGTAAGTATGACTGGTATCGATTTTTTTCAGCCAATCGGATGATTCAACCGAAGAAAGACGCTGAAAGCTTCCTCCATTCAGTATGGATTCATTGTCCGCAAATATGGTGGTTTTGAAGCTGTATTTTGCCAGAACCGTTTCAAAAAGTGATTCCTTCATCAGCTGCAACTGGTGGACAAAGTATTCGTGAGGGTCTTGGTGCTCTGCAATGAGAAATTCATTTATGTACCGGTTGCTGTGAATATTGTTGGCCAGGTGGATGGGGTAGTCAAAGGCATCTAAAAGGGTATATGACACAGAATCTGCGATTTTTTCAATGGTGGCTTCATTGTTGTGCTTTTCGGTTCGGATGATGGAAACCAGCAGCAGACTGTCTGTAAGAAACAATGGAAGGATGACGCAGAAAACCTGCACCAGGTTCAATTTTTTCCGCAGGTTCAATGAATCAAGTTTTTCAATGATGAGGGACTGCAATTTCGTCATGGTAAGTGATTATACAGTCCTGCGGTGTCTGGTACAATGTCTGGTGTTCTGAACTCTGCCAGCGATCATGAGTTTTCCCTGTCATCCCCAGCTGTCCCTGTCATCCCGAACTTGTTTCGGGATCCTTGACTGAAAAAAAACAGTTGACAAAAGGTTCGCTACATGATAGGTTAATTACATAAGTAATGAACCACCGAAGTAAGGAGGTAGTGTGCTGACAGATGATAAATCTATCTACCTGCAGATTGCAGAGCGGATAGAAAACGACATACTCCGGGACATCGTACTTGAAGAAGAACAGGTCCCCAGTACCAATGAGCTTGCGCGGACCCTTGCCATTAACCCGGCAACCGCTGCAAAGGGAATCAACATCCTGGTAGACCAGGGTATTCTGTATAAAAAAAGGGGAATCGGCATGTTTGTATCTGCTGGAGCAAAAGAAAAAATCCTGAACCGCCGCAAAGGGGAATTTCAGGAAACTTTTGTATCAACCCTTCTAAAAGAAGCAAAAAGTTTGGGAATTACTCGTGAAGAAGTAATTCAGATGATTCAGAAATCAGAAGAAAACTAATCTGGAGGAAAATATGGAAGCATTAGTTTGTAAAGACATCAGCAAGAAATACGGTATTAAAACCGTACTTAATACTACGAACCTTACGTTTGAAAAAGGAAAAATCTACGGACTTATCGGCCGGAATGGTGCCGGTAAAACAACGCTGCTTTCAATAATGAGCGCACAGAATCCTGCAACCACCGGTACCGTAACCGTTTGCGAACAGCCGGTCTGGGAAAACCGTCAGGGTCTTGATCACCTGTGCTTCTCTCGTGAAATAAACAACGGCGGTCAGCAGAACTACATTGCCAACATGAAAGTTAAGGCATACCTGGATGCAGCAGCCCGTCATTATGTTCACTGGGATGCAGAGATGGCCTCAAAACTGGTGCAGGCTTTTGGTCTTGATGAAAAAAAGAAGCTGTCAAAGCTTTCAAAAGGTATGCTCAGCATGATTACCATCATTATTGCCATGGCAAGTAAAGCAGATTTTACTTTTATGGATGAACCTGTTGCCGGCCTTGATGTAGTAGTCCGTGATCAGTTCTACCGCATGGTCATTGACGAAAACATGGCAACCGGCCGCTGTTTCATCATCAGTACCCACATTATTGATGAAGCTTCCAACGTATTTGAAGAAGTAGTGATGATTGACAAAGGTTCTGTTATTGCAGAGGAAAACACTGCAGAACTGCTGGACCGTGCGTACACCGTAAACGGCCTTGCAGAAACGGTTGATGCAGCAGTTGCCGGTATGGAACAGTATGGCGCTCATATGAATGGCCGCTCTAAAACAGTAACCGTTCTACTGAAAGAAGGTCAGCAGTTATCGCAAAACCCTGATCTGACCATAACCAAACCTACTTTGCAGCAGTTCTTTGTAGCCCGCTGCGGTGCAGAAAGTCTGCTGTAATCCAGCGTAATGGATAAGGAGAAATACCTATGAAAAACCGTTCATTATCTTTCTGGATTATTGAGGCCTGCAAAACAAGTGCCATGACCATCGGGATCAGTTTTGTATATATGCTTTTTATGGGATACGTACAGGCTGATTCAGTTCAATCAGTACAAAATCTCATCTCTGCCGGCTTCCCCTTCTATGCACTGATGCAGTTTGTTTTTCTTGCCCGTTTTTCCCTGATGGTTGGTCAGGAATACATTCCGCTGTGTCTTTCTTTTGGCGAAACCCGGAAAAATGTCATGACTAATACCATCATTTCACTGGTACTGCAGCTGGTTGCTGCAACTGTGGTGTTGGGAGTGCTGCTGTTTGTTGCTGCATCGGGAGAAGGACAGGATTCCATAGTATATGAAATTACCCGGAACCGTGCATGGGCTATGTGCGGCCTGTTTGCTGTTGAACTTTTGCCCATTGCTGTCAGTTTCCTGGCATCGAATATCAGTCTGGTAACCGAAGGTCGCAGCATGAACTGGTTGCCCTTTGTAACCATTTTTGGTTCTATGGTGATTGCCATGGTCGCATTCTTTATGTTCATGATTTTTGGTGATTCCTGGTACGGCAACTGGCTGGTTGTAGTGATTCCGATGATTGTTGATGTCATTTGTCTGGCTTCGGGGCTGGTATGGCTGAAACAGATCCTGAAAAAATATCAGGTATCTCTTTGATGAATGGAGAAAACAATGGAGAAAAAAATGGATAAAATTAAATCATTCTTTATAACGTATAAATCAGATTTTATTGGCATTTTGTGGATGTGTTTCGGTTGTTTTGCTTTTGGCCAGATTCTGATCGCAATTATTGCCGGCCTGGATGAAAATCCTACCTCAATTCCTATCGGTACCATCATTATGGGAATTGGATCTTTTGGTCTTTTACTCTTATGGGGTGGTATGAGTCTTGCTTCAAAGTTCAATCTGCAGCTGTCCATGGGTGAAACCAGAAAATCAATTCTTTTCCAGTACATGGTGTACCTGTTGATTTCTGTAGTAGTAATCTGGGGATTAAATCTGGTTTCACTGCAGCTTGAAAAAGTAATTCACCTGAATATTCTGAAGCTTCAGCCGGAAGGACCCAAGATGTATCAGGTTATAAACGATATGTTTGTTGGATTAGGTAGAGTATATCTGGTTGCAGCTGGTTTATCGGTTCTGATTGGCGCAGCCAATCTGCGATGGGGCAGGGTTGTATTCTGGATTTTCTATTTTGTATTCATTGTCATGTGTCAGGTTCCTAATTTCATCAATATGAAAATGAAAGGTGAAGCCCGCACGGCAGTGTATGATGGATTTTTCCAGTTCATGATTAACAGCAATCTGAAACAGTGGATTATCTGTATCGTCATCACACTTGCCTGTCTGTGCTGCAGCTGGCTGATGCTGAAAAAGCAGCGCTGTACCCTGTAAGGAGCTGCTGATACCTTATAGAAGGAGGCTGATTGGCAACTGATTGTCGAAGCCTCCTTTTTTTATCCCCGTGTGTGTTGAACTTTATGCATAAAAATGCTATAAAAATGCATAAACTTACGAAATAAAAGTACGACGGGGTGCTGATGCAACAGACCTTCGTCGTCAAAGAAGGTTCTATTATGGCTAAGTTACAAGGCGCATTTACCGCATTAGTAACCCCAATGTTTGCAGACGGTTCAGTTGATTATGACGGCTGGACCAGGTTAATCCGTACACAGCTTGAAGCCGGCATTACCGGCCTTGTTCCACTGGGTACTACCGGCGAAACTCCCTGTCTTGATGAAGTAGAAGAAGAAGTTCGCCTCATCGAAATTGTAGTATCAGAAGTAAAAGCATACGAAGAAAAACTCAAACAGGCCGGAACCCCACGTGATATTCCGATCATTCTGGGTACCGGCTCCAACTGTACCAAAGATGCCGTAAAATATGCCCAGCGCGCAAAAGACATGGGTGCAGATTACGCACTGGTAGTAACTCCCTACTACAACAAACCAAGTGACGAAGGTATCTACCGCCACTTTGAAGCAGTATCCAAAGTTGGTATCCCGATTATCGTATACAACATTCAGGGACGCACCGGTAAGAATATTCCTACCGATCTTCTGTGCCGCATCTGCGAACTGCCCAATATTGCCGGCGTTAAAGAAGCCAGCGGCAGCCTAAGCCAGATGATGGACGTAATTGCCCGTATCAGCCGTGTAAAACCTGATTTCTCCGTACTCTGCGGTGATGATGGTCTTACCCTGCCGTTGATTGCAGCCGGCGGTGACGGTGTTGTATCGGTTGTTTCCAACCTGGCACCAGAACTGATTACTGAAATGGTAACTGCAGCATTGAACGGAGACCTGAAGAAAGCTCAGGAAATCCATTACCGGCTGCTGCCGTTCTTTAAGGCTGCCTTTGTTGACGGTAACCCCACCAGCATCAAGTATGCCATGAACGTAAAAGGCCTGCCTGCAGGTGGTGTCCGCCTGCCGCTGGTTGAAGTACATGACAAGGCAAAGAAAGTTATTGAAGACGCTTTGAAAGAGTGCGGTCTGTAAAAATAAAACACTGTCAGATAAAATACAGGATGTAAGATGTTTTAGGAGGAATGAGAATGAATCTAACTAAAAGGGTTGTGCTGATAATCGCAGCCTGTGTTTTGTCTGCTGGAGCTCTTTTTGCACAGGTAAAAAGTACCACAAAAATTGTTAAGACTACTGATGGTTCAAAAACAGTTCCGGAATATATCACCAATCTTGCCATAAACCTTGATGATAGTGCTTTCCGGGCAGCATATGGCATTAAAAGAAGCGAACGGTTGCTGTATGCTCAGAGCCGGGCAGAAGACCAGAAACAGGCTGAACTGCAGGCTAAGGCTAATCTGTATGTTCAGTTTTTATCAATTACTTTGCAAGTTATGACTAGGGCAAACAGGGGGAATAACCTAAGGGTTTCCAGTTTTGATGGTTTAAGATACGTTACCGAAACCAATTTTAAATCCGATGATTATCTATACATCATGTATTCTGATTCTGGATTGATTCCCTCAACTCAAATAGAGGAGGCCGCTGTTCAGGTTCTGATTGGTTGGCGTGACTGCGACTATTCTCAGGTGATACTGAACTACGGAACAGAAGATGCTATGACGGCTATCGCATTCAATACTCCTAAAGAGCTTGAAAAATTCAATTGGAACAGTATTGCTGATGTGGAGACTTTTCAATTCATCGGTATTCCTTCACCTGAAAATGATCTTCTCACGCTCCAGACTTCATACGGAATACAGCTGGAACGTTCGGTGAACGGTAAAAAAAGCCGCAACTGGGCGTACTTCTACATCTGTTCCTATAACGAAGCCGAATATGGAGCCTATCTTAATTCGTTGATGGAATCTATGCCTCAATCATCAGATATACCATCATTAGAACAGTTATTGATGGATCGTTAACAAAACTGCTTTTCTTTCAAGTAATTTTATAGTACAACTACGTGTAATTAGCCGCATGGGTATGCGGATAAATAAAATATTTTCCTTTTTTATGGGGGAACAGTATGTCAGAAAAAATCAAAGTTGGTGTATTAGGCGCAACCGGTATGGTTGGTCAGCGTTACATTGCAAACCTGGAAAATCACCCATGGTTTGAAGTTACT
>JAZLJW010000026.1:0-1102 GCA_045597345.1 Treponemataceae bacterium | reverse complement strand
TGAAAGATTGCTGAATTCCGTCAGATCCATTTCAAAGGCACGTGCCATGGCTTCGTAAAAACGGCCGGTACCAGCGGCACATTTATCGTTCATTGCAAAGTTCTGAACGGTACCATCAGTATCAATGGCAATGCCTTTTACGTCCTGACCACCAATATCGATAATAGCCTTAACGGCTGGATTTGCTACATGTACCCCCATGGCATGGCAGCTGATTTCTGAGATGTTTTCGTCAGCAAAAGGAACCTTGTTACGGCCATATCCGGTACCAACCAGATATGTCAGGTCTTCTGCCGATTTCAGTTCAGAAACTTTTGCAACAGCCTGGTCCAGAGCATCCTGGGCTGAAAGAACTGAATTAATGCGGCTGCGCAAAGTTACGTCTGCAACCATTTTTCCAGTTTCATCAATGATTACGCATTTTGTATACGTACTTCCACTATCACATCCACCAAAATATTTCATATATTACTCCTCAATAAAATAAGCTCATTATGGCTCAGGGATCCTTTACTTATCGGACCCTTCGACAGGCTCAGGGATCCTGCACTTATCGGAACCTTCGACTGGCTCAGGGATCCTTTCTTTGTCATCCCGAACTTGATTCGGGATCTCATTTCAGATGCTGAAACAAGTTCAGCATGACGCCATCCTTTGTTCGGCATGGACGCCGGCGAAAACATGCGTGAAAAATGTTTCAACATTTTTCACGGGAGAATTGCTTCAGCAATTCTCCATAAGTAAACAATCTTCCCAATTTGGAAGATTGTTTACGACTCACCACGAATGTTCGTCCGTCAGAACTTCAAGCGTTGGATCAAGAGGTTCTTCCCGGAAAACGGTACGCATATACGTATTTACCTGATCACGGATTCCCTGTCTTGAAACAACACGAGGGTCAAACAAGTCATGATTAACCCAGATTAAGTGAATACCTTTTGCCCGAGCCTTCTCTTCAAACTGCCCATGCATACCATCCAGCGCTTTACATGCCATATGTTCCCACAGGATTACGGTATCAGCACGGAACTCTTCACAGAACTCCCACAGTTCATCAAGCAGAACCTTATATCCGCCATGGGTACGGTTACGCATAATCATG